>JAOAEV010000087.1 GCA_026416585.1 Chlorobiota bacterium
ACGGTCATTCGATCGAAGACTGCCTCCTGATTGGGTTGACCGTTAACGTCGGCGATGCGCACTGTAAATCGTCGCACTGCTGGAGTGTCGAGCTGCGGTGTCATGCTCGGCAGCTCGATAGTGACCGTATCACTGAGCCCAAGCGGTGTGGGGGCACGCCAGAGGAACTGTTGGGGCATGCCGTTGTCAAATGTGTACTCGAGCCGAAGTGAAGCAATGCTATCACGTCCGTCATTGCGAACAACTATCTGCGGATGTCCACAAGTGGGATTGATGCGTTGGTGTGGCGGGGCAGCATTTGGTGCACGAACAGCAACGAGCGTGGCGCGACGTTCGAGGGCAGGACGTCGTGCATAGAGCACTTGCGCATTGACCAAATACGAAGATGGATGCGCGTCGAACTGCTCATTGACAAATGGTTGCATGCGGTAATCAAATGTCGCCTCAGTACCAGGTTGTACTACTGATGTAATCCACTGCTGCCAGGGATAGACTACATCGCCTGGGCACCAGCCAGCACGAGAGAGTGGCCAGGTGCCATCTTGCGGATAGACAGGGTTCCATCCACAGTCATCACGCCACAGGTGTTGCGAAAATTGTGTGGTACCGACGACAACCGTGTGTATTTTCTCGGCGAATTCAGCAGCGTTATCGGTCCCACCAAAGCCATGTCCAGTTGTGGTAATGCGAAGTTGCACCATCTCGGCATTCGGCGGTACGCGAAAACGTTTCCCCGTCGTGTAACGGTCAATTGGATCATCGATTTTGCCGTAGGGAAACGAACCCTCGATGAGTTGATCGAGTGCAAACACTGTGTACGGTGGTACACCAGCGATTGCGTCGAGCCACACTGTAAATAATGCACTTTGCGTCCAACCCTGATACTGCACGATGAGATCGGTACTGTCGCTGAACAAAAAGCGATAATCAGTCACATCCCATTGCCAGGTCCAGTTCCACGTTGAGGGACGGTTGGCAGCATACGGTGTAATAAAGCGGGCGATCTCAATGCGCTCAGGAATCGGTGCACCCGTCGAATCAAATTGTCCACTGGGTCGGGTAACAAAAAAACGAACTGTGTAGTCCCATTCGCCCAAACCCGGACCGCAAGGGCAGTCGAGACGGACACATAGCATCAGTCGAGCAAAGCTTCGATCGGCAGGCAGACCGACTTTGGTACGTTTTTCCGACGGCTGTGACGGAAAACGCTCGCGTGTCAGAATTGGAATGTGGAGCGTATCAATTGCCAGTGCCAGCGTGCTGCAGCATAAAACAAGAGCAAAGACATTTGTCATGGCAAGGCCGGTAGTAATTCATAAACATCACGAAGGTAGTGACTTTATTATCGACGATTGCCCCGCTGTCGCCATGCTTGCCAAAGCGTTCCTG
The DNA here is from genome assembly GCA_026416585.1 of Chlorobiota bacterium. GTDB lineage: Bacteria > Bacteroidota > Ignavibacteria > Kapaibacteriales > NICIL-2 > NICIL-2. The sequence goes on from JAOAEV010000087.1 coordinate 1,390, forward strand.
CACCGAGCAGCAGAACGAGGACCGTGCTTGCCATACTGATGGACTTGCCGCGCTCAAACGCTGGTGAGATGAAACGGAACTCCAGCGTGTGCTCGCCCGGCGGGATGACCACAGCACGGAACGCAAAGTTTGCTTTATACACAGGCACCTCCGCCCCATCAATAAGAGCTTTCCACGAAACGGGATAGTATATCTCACTGATAAAGAGAATGTTTGTTCCGGTTGCACGCACTCGGTAGCGCTGATGGTGGAACGATCGCTCGACAAGCTCAGCAGCCCCCCCACTGTCGGGCGGGGCCACTGCTTCGGCAATTTCCTTTTCAACAAACACTGTATCGCGAGGGTTGAAGTCGCCCTTTCGCAGATGCTCCAGGATATCAACATCACGTGCGCGCACAACATGGCGCACAAAAAATGCACGAGGAAGTGCCGCCGGATTTGCATAGACTATAGCCCCACTGGCTGAGCGGAATACCGGCTCCGATTGCAACATCGGACGATCAGCAAGAATATACTTGACGCCGAGCAAATTCCATAGGAAGGGATTGGCGATAACCGATCCACCCCCATTACCAGCTTCGTCCATCAGGTCTTGGTACACCCGCATCTTGGCGGAATGGTAGCCATGAATGTTCTCCAATCCGTAGTATGCCGAGGCATTCGGTACAGGCAACGCACCAAAATCAGCGATACGGTACACACTCGTGTCGCGTCGGAGGAAGTCCACATAGTCGTAGCGCTGAAATGTCCGCGCAACGGCATCACCTTTTGCAATCTCCATCGGACGATAACCGACCCGCCATAAATCAAACGTCACGACCGCTGCCAGCACCATGAGCGCCCAGTGGGGTCGGAGTGTGCCGCGCCGCCACATCCACAGCAAACCAGCACCAACAGCAAGTATGATGCCGCCAGCGATCCAGTCGCTACGCATTTCGCCGTACACAAAACGCGCCAACATGGCTTTGACATCTGCCGAATACTGCGCC
>JAOAEV010000119.1 GCA_026416585.1 Chlorobiota bacterium
CGATCCATCGAGTCGCTTTCCCGGTCGGTCCACGGAGTGTATCGCGCCGAGGTCAATAGTGCAGCTGCAACGGTAACGCTTGAATACGATCCGCTGCAAGTCCAGCCAGACGATGTTGCGGCAGTGCTTCGCCCCTTTGGGTATGAGCTGGTGCATGCTGCTGTTCCTGCAACCGCACTTGCCGAGGCTGCAGAGCGCGCGCAGCACATACATCGCAAGATGAGAAACAACGCCATCGGTGCTGCGTGTGCAACACTACCAGCAGTCGCACTGGCAATGAGCCCGTGGCACATGGAGCGGTGGGCTGTCGTTGTAAGCGCGCTGAGTGCAACAATTGCGGTCATAGGCTTTGGACGAGATTTTTTCATCCGCGCGTGGTCGCAGGTGCGCACCGGTGCCCTGGCAATGGATACCCTCGTTGCTCTTAGTACGGGTATTGCCTGGGGCTGGAGTATGATTGCAACTGTTGCAGCTGATACTCTTGCCGCCAGAGGGATTGAGCCGCACGTGTACTTTGAGTCTGCTGCAACGATAGTCACATTTATCCTGGTGGGCAAGTACTTGGAGCACAGGGCTCGATTGCGCACAAATGCAGCGCTGACGGCGCTGGTAGCTCTGCAGCCGCAGGTAGTACATCGCGTTGAAGACGGACAGACCAAGGATGTGCCTCTTGCCGAGGTGCAGCGGGGCGATTGGATTACGGTGTTGCCCGGCGAACGGATACCAGTTGATGGCATCGTTCTCGATGGGCATTCGTGGATTGATGAACAGATGCTCAGCGGTGAGTCGTTGCCTGTCGAGAAAGGACCAGGCAGTCGCGTCTATGCAGGGACGCTCAATGGTGATGGCACGATAACCATCGAAGCACGGGCAGTCGGCGCTGGAACATTTTTGGGGAGTATGATCCGTGCTGTCGAGCGTGCTCAGTCGAGCAAGCCTCCTATCCAACAGCTTGCCGACCGCGTTGCAGCAGTCTTTGTGCCTGTGGTACTGGTGATTGCTGCGCTAACGTTGGCGGGATGGATTCTCCTTGCACCGGATAAAGCAAGCACTCTTGGTTTACTTTCAGTGATTTCGGTGCTCGTGGTTGCATGTCCCTGTGCACTGGGTCTTGCAACGCCGACAGCAATTGCTGTTGCACTCGGGCGTGCGGCACGCCAGGGAATCTACGTTCGCGATGGGCGTGCATTCGAGGCGCTTGCACGTGTGCAGCATGTAGTCTTCGATAAGACGGGAACACTCACGCGCGGACAGCCATCGGTCGTCGAAGCTCGCTGGTATGTCGGCGAACAAGAGCACCGGTATGTGGCTTTTATTCAATCGGTGCTCCAGCGGTCTACACATCCGCTTTCTCGTGCCCTTGCACAGTGGCTTGGCGGTAATGCTGAAGGTGACTTTGCAGTTGAGCAACATCGCGGGTTAGGATTGCGCGGATGGAATGCAGAGCATACTCTGCTGGTGGGCAATCGTGCATTTCTCGAACAGCACGGTGTTGCGTTGCCCCCATTGGAGGAAATAGCAGCTTCGGAAGTGCTCGTTTCCCTCGATGGCAAGCTCATTTTCGCTGCATGGCTGCGCGATCGCGCGCGAGAGGACGCAGCAGCTACTATTCGTATGCTCCGTGAGCATGGAATAACGACGCACCTTGTCAGTGGGGACCGTCGCCAGTCGGCAGAGCAATTGGCTGCAGAGCTGGATATCGAGCACGTCTATGCTCCTGCGCTCCCGCATCAGAAGCAAGAGTACATTCGCTCTCTTCGTACGCAAAGCGACGGT
>JAOAEV010000127.1 GCA_026416585.1 Chlorobiota bacterium
GAAATCACGGCGCTTCATTGTTCCTCCGTTAGAGTAGTTGGTATTCAGGTAGCGTGAAAATGGCTTTCAACAGCGAACGCAGCCGAAGTTCGACATTCGGCATCGAAAGGCTCCATTCGTACTCTGGTGCACCCATGAGGAGTTCGTCGAGCAAGTAGTCGAGGGTTTTTGGACCGGGTTCGATTGCCAGTAGGAATCGTGCGACGTTGCGAACAAATTGACGAGCATCGTTGTTCGAAGGAAAACTTACAGCAAATGCCCGGACGTCCGGTGCAACAGAGAAATTCTGGAAATTATCGTTTCGTTTACCCTCTGCAAAGTATTCGGCAATACGCTCGCGCAAGGGATACGAATTTGTGTTGATCCATAAGTGATGGCCTTTCCAACCTTCGACCGTTGGTGGATTGAGCAACTCCAGTGAGAGTTTTGCCATCCGCTCGACACCGTATGGCAGCGGCAGTCCACTAAATGACAATTGACGGCATAACCCGACCATGAAGTCAATTGGGCTTTTTATGGTGGCACCGCGAAATGCCGGATCAAAGAAATGCTCGCTCAACAGCAACGTTTCGAGCATTGGACGCAGCTCGAAGTTATTCGCTTTGAGAATCTGTGCCAATTGCTCGACAATGTTCGGATCAGGGACGTTGTAAACAAACGTGCGGTAAATCTTCGCTGCAATAAACCGTGCTGCTTGGTCCTGCTCGAAGATGATGCGAATGATGTCGTCAGCATTGAATGCTCCGCGCTGACCCAAAAATTCTTTGGTGCCAGGATCCCATAGTTGTGGATTGAATACTCCACGCATACCCTGAATCCGCCAGCCAGTGAGGGCGCGGGAGGCTTCTACTATGTCGTGCTCAGTATAGTGATTGACGCCGAGCGTGAATAGCTCAAGTAGTTCGCGTGCAAAATTTTCGTTCGGATTGCCCTTGATGCTAACGACGTTGTCCAAATAGATGAGCATTGCAGGATCGGCGACCATCTCCCGGGCTAATTGGCGGACGTTGCCCCATGCCATTTGTCGGAATGTTCGATTCTGCACGTACATGTACTGCGGGTAGTACACCTTCAAATAGTCCGAGCAATAGTGGTTGTGCCAAAAAAACACCAGCTTCTCGAGGATCGAGAACCCAGAGCCAATCATCAATTGCAACCACCACTGTTGCAGCTCTGCGTAGCGGCGGTAATATTCCTGGAAGCGTGCATCAGCGCTTGGGAAAGACTCGGTCGTAGGATCTACACTTGTCCACGATGGTGGAGCAGGATCGAGGTTACCGCTGAAAAGCGCACCTACTGCCTGTCGCGTCGTCATTTGTGTGGCACGAGCGAGATCATCGCGTGAGACGCCAAATGTTGTGCGTCGAAGAAGGTGGAGTGCGTCGCCCTCGCTGAGCAGGTCATTCGGTTTGTATGGGGTAAGCCCTGTGCTTGTTGCAATCGGTTCATTCTCCTGACGGGGGAGAATGCGCCAGAAAAAGTCGCGGCGATTCATGCATCACCTCATTGAACGTGAACTGTCGTTATTCAAAAGTATGCCTAAAAATATAAAAAACAAAATCGCAGCCCAACTCAGTCCAGTGGGGCAAGTGCAGTGCCAATTTTGTATGTCCGACAGCGAGAAATAGTGCAGCATGCGAACATTCGGAAAATCATTTCTTGACTGGCTCGATACGTTACAATTACCTGTCGCTTTACCGCTGGGATACGAGCTACTTGAGCCATACAAAAAGTCAGAAGTGCGCGCAGCAGTTACAGCGTTTGCAGAACGTTATTACGCCGATGCAAATCCTCGCGTCGGAGTTTTCGGTATCAATCCGGGGCGATTTGGCGCTGGATTGACCGGACTGTCGTTTACCGATCCGTACGCACTTGGGAAACTGTGTGGTATCCAGCACACACTCGGTGACGGGCGAGAAATTTCGGCAACGTTTGTTTACGAGACCATTGAGGCATTTGGTGGTGTGGAGCGATTTTATCGTCAGTTCTATCTTTCTGCACTTGTGCCATTCGGATTCACCCGTGATGGACGCAATGTGAATTTCTACGACGAGCCAAATCTCGAGCGCTCGGTCCTTCCACTCATTGCCGAATGGTTACAACAACAACAGCAATTCCCATTGTGCCGTGAGGTAGGAATCATTCTCGGTAGCGGTAAGCTCCGCCGTATTGCAGAAAAGCTCAACGAAAAACATCGCTTGTTTGACCGACTCGTTGTGCTCGATCATCCGCGTTTTATCATGCAGTACCGCCGCACTCAGTTGCGTCGCTACGTCGAGCAGTATGTTCGCGCCTATCATGATGCACGTTTACTGTGTGGAATGACCTGATGAGAACTGATCGTTTCGGTCGCGCAATTCGGTCCGAGTGGCTGCTCGATCCGAAGGTGGTGTTCCTCAACAATGGTTCGTTCGGTGCTACTCCGATTGAGGTGCTCGAAACGCAGCATCAGTGGCAACTCCGCTTCGAGCAAGAGCCAGTTGAATTCGTTGGTCGCCATCTCCATCGAGAGCTGCGAGAAGCTGCCCAAACAATGGCTCGCTTTCTCAGTGCGCAGGGGGATGATGTGGTATTCGTCGAGAATGCAACGACAGGCGTCAATGCTGTGTTACGTTCGATTGCGCCTCTCCTACGGCCAGGCGATCAGTTGTTAACAACTTCGCATGTGTACAACGCTGTACGGAGAGCCATGCAGCATACAGCTGCTCTTACTGGTGCTGAGTACGTCGAAGTTCAGGTGCCTTTTCCGATAGCCAGTAGTGATGTTGTGGTTGAGGTGGTCAGTGCTGCGCTCACAGGTCGCACTCGTTTTGCACTCTTTGACCATGTTACATCGCCAACGGGACTAATCTTCCCCGTCAAGCAGCTTATAGAGATATGCCGGGAGCGTGGTATCTGGGTGATGATTGATGGTGCACATGCACCCGGCATGATACCACTGAACGTTGCTGCGCTCGGTGCCGATTGGTACACTGGCAATTTCCATAAATGGCTGTTTGCACCGAAAGGATGCGCATTTCTCTGGACAGCTCCGGAGCGCCAATCGATCACACATCCTGTTGTTATCTCGCACGGCTATGGGGGCGGCTACGTGGCGGAGTTCGATTTTACTGGCACGAAGGATTGGTCCGCATACTTGAGTGCGCCGGCGGGACTGGCATTCTTGCAGCGCCTGAATGTCGAGGATGTTAGGAGGTATAATCGCGGGTTGGCGCTTTACTCACAGCGAGTGCTTGCTGAGGCACTTGGCACTGTGCCTGCTGCACCACCGGACATGATCGCATACCTTGCAGCAGTCCCACTTGTCGGATGGGGTTCGAGTATCGATGATGCTACTACGATACATGATCGCCTTTTCGATGAGTACCGCATTGAAGTGCCAGTGTTCAGTTTCGATGATATGCTTGTGCTGCGTACCGCATCACAAGTGTACAACGAGCAAGATGAATATGACTATTTGGCTGAAACACTTGCCCAATGGAACATCGCCGATTGAGCTTCGATGATATCGCAACACTCCGCGCAGAGACACACTTCCGATACGGTGCTCTGCGCCATCCGATCGGGGTCATGCTCTGGAACGTGCGCAGTGCCTACAATGTAGGCTCGATCTTTCGTACCTGTGATGCCACACGTGTCGAGCAACTGGTGCTATGCGGTTACACACCGAATCCCACCACCGGCAAGGTACACAAAACTTCGCTTGGCGCCGAACAAACCGTACCGTGGGTGCATATCGCGAATCCGTTTGAAGCGTTTGAACGACAGCGACGCGCCGGACACCGCATTCTTGCTGTAGAATTAGCTGCTGGGGCACGTAGCTACGCGACACTCACAGCAGAAGATTTTCCTGCAACATTTGTATTCGGCAATGAACTGGTTGGTATTAGCGATGAGCTACTCCGTGCCTCTGACGATGCGATTGTAATTCCGATGTTTGGGGAAAAGCATTCGCTCAATGTTGCTGTAAGTGTGGGAGTAGTCCTTTATCGCGCTCTGGAAACACTTGGTGTGCTTACAGCAGCGGAATTCGTTTTGCGCCCAACTGCTCCGTGAGTATGCGCTCGAGTGGTGTGAGTTCATTGTTCGAAGATTGTGTGCCGGTATTTGGTTGGGAAGGCTGAGCCTGTCGGAAATCGTTCGGGGCAATAGACTCGGTGCTCTGTTCGATGAACAGCTCCACGGAGTGTCCGAGCTTCTTGGCAAGAAAGCGTTCCAACTGCTCGCGTTTGAGCTGTAGCGCATCGTATGCTGCGGTGTCATGGCACACAATAGCAACGCGATGTCCTTCGATACGTGGTGGAGGAAGTTCTGCCAGGATTGCGCGGACAATCTGGAGCGGACGGGGTAATTCCGCAACAAAGACACCCCAGTCGAACTGTTCTGTACGATTTGATGACGTATTCCCAGGCGGGGG
>JAOAEV010000009.1 GCA_026416585.1 Chlorobiota bacterium
CAACAAATCTTCGTGAGCCTATGCCAACAATCATCGACAACCTCGACGTCCGCCTGCTCGATGAACTCCGCCGGCACATTGGCACTGCGCGGCGTATCGACATGTGCATTGGCTTTCTCAACCTGAAAGGATGGACAGCCATAGGGGAGCTGCTGGCAAGCATCCAGCCTAATCCCGACGACCCGCCATGCCGCGTGTTGGTGGGCATGATGCACCAGGACGAAGGATTCGACCCCACACTGATCCCCCTGGAAACCACCGATGGAAATACTGCTCGCATCCGCAGAGCAGCAATGCTGAAAAATTTCCATGCGCAGCTAACGCGCGGTATTCCGACGGTAGCTGCCCAGGCAGCGCTCCGCCAGCTTGCCCAGCAAATTCGCAGCGGACTGGTTCGCATCAAGCTCTACACGCGCGGTCCTCTCCACGCGAAGCTGTACCTTATCGATCGTGCCGATGCAGTTGCGCCCCGAGTCGGTTACGTCGGCAGCAGCAATCTCACCTATGCGGGATTAGCAGGACAAGGCGAGCTAAACGTGGACGTTCTCGACCAAGACGCTGCCCAAATTGAATACGTTCGTGATGATGCCCCTCTACGTACGGCATCTTAGGCATTGCCGATACTGTTAGGGCGTAGCATGCAGTGTCCCAATAGTTAGTCCCATCAATGCGCATTCGTCTGTGCCCTCTGCGACGATCGTTTCTTCTTCCCCGTATGAGCAATTTTTACGGCACGTTGATTTGGCTTACCTTCTTCAGTGCTCGGTCTGCCACCGCTTTGGGGAGAGGCGCATAGTGCAGCTCAGCACAGTACTTCTGCCCCTCGGTGAGCGCCCAGCGGAGGAAATCCACCAGCGCTTTCCCCTTCTTGCGGTCGGGCTGTTGCTCGAGTACCAGCAGCCATGTCAAGCCCGAAATCGGATAGCCGCGTGGCGAATTGGTGATGGAACCGCGTAAGTCTTCGGCGATCGATCCAAGCGATGCATCGGCTGCATGCGTGACGTTTTCGAGCGTCGGTAGTGCATACTCTCCGCTCTTGTTCTGCACTGCAGCATAGGGTAGTTTATTCTGCACAGCATAGGCTAATTCGACATAACCGATGCTGCCAACCACTTGCTTGATCTGTCCGGCAACACCTTCGTTGCCCTTGGCACCCAGCGTCCCTTTGGGCCAGTTGACCGATGTTCCCTGTCCGTAGCGCTGTTTCCAGTAGTTGCTGATTTTACACAGGTAGTCGGTAAAAATCGCTGTCGTACCACTGCCGTCGCTGCGATGCACGACAATAATTGGCTTTGCGGGCAACGCCACACCAGGGTTGATTTCGGCAATGCGGCGGTCATCCCAGCGCTTGATAACGCCGAGGAAGATATCTGTCAGCACCGCTGGTGTTAATTGAAGCGGTTTCGATAGCGGAAGATTATACGCAATCGCTACTGCCCCGAGGGTTGTCGGGATATGCAGGACAGGGCTTTTCTGCTTTGCAAAAGCTTCAGCAAGCTGTGCATCGGTCATTGGTCCGTCGCTGGCGCCGAAATCCACTGTTCCCTCGATAATCTGCTTGATACCACCACCAGAGCCGATAGACTGGTAATTGAAGTGGATGCCGGATTTTTTGCTATAGACGTCGAACCATTTCGAGTAGAGCACGTAGGGGAATGTCGCACCGGCACCATTGAGCTGCAGTTGAGCATTTGCGGCAATGGTCGCCAGCGTGCACAGAAGCAGGATCAAACGAAAGAGCATCATTGGAGTACAGAAAGTAAAACCACACACGCACGCAAAACTATTGCTTAGCGCGGCAGCAGCAATGTTATGATTTGCTAACACTGCCACAAGCGAGTGCAGACAGCAATTGCCGATCGGAAAATGCGATATGCTCGGAGCCGATGAGCTGAAACTCTTCATGACCCTTGCCGGCAACGATAATCCAATCGCCAGCATGTGCCTGTTCCACGGCAGTAATAATCGCCTGGCGGCGGTCGAGAATTTCCTCGATGTGTGCGCGGCGTTTGTCTGGTGCTACAAGTTCGATGCCGGCACGGATGTCAGCAGCGATCCGTGCGGGATCTTCGCTGCGAGGATTATCACTGGTGATAATTGCCACATCCGCCAACGTCGCAGCAATGGCACCCATCATTGGACGTTTGGCGCGATCGCGGTCGCCGCCACAGCCGAATACGCACAGCAGGCGTCCGCTCGATGGCATCATTTTCCGACACTGACGCAAAATCCGTTCAAGTGCATCAGGTGTGTGTGCGTAATCAGCCACCGCAACAGCTCCTGAAGGCAGCGCGTAGCGTTCCATTCTCCCCGGTGGTGCCGAGACTGACCGCAATCCCTCGGCAAGCTGTGCACAATCACATCCTTTTTCGGCAAGCAACACGACAGCTAACGATGCATTCTCGACATTGAACGCGCCGACCAGTGGCATCGAAAGTTCGACCGAACGACCATCGCCCCACACAAGCTGCCAGTGTGAACCCGTGCTGGCGAGTTCTTCAGCTGTGATGCGAACCTCGGCATCGTAGCCACGCCCGACACGCACAACACGCGCGGGGGTATCGGCGACCATCAGGGGACTCCACTGGCTGTCGGCATTGACGACGGCGACGGCATCAGCAGAAAGCATGTCGAAGAGTCGTTTTTTTGCGCGTGCGTAGTTCTCCATTGTGCGATGGAAATCCAGATGGTCTGGCGTCAAGTTTGTAAAAACTGCGCCGGCGAACCGTATGCCTTCGACGCGGCGCCACCAGAGGGCATGCGAGCTAACTTCCATCGCCACTGCTGCAGCACCGCGGCGGCGAAGCCAGTCGAGGTATTCGGCTAATTCAGGTGCTTCGGGTGTGGTGTGACGTGTTGGAAGCGACTCCCCATCGAACTCAACACCAATCGTGCCAATGATGCCTGCTGCCATACCGCATGCCGAGAGCAACTGCGCCAGCAGATATGTCGTCGTCGTTTTGCCATTAGTACCTGTCACACCGAGCACGAGCATATGCTCGCTGGGCAAACCATAGAGTGCGTGACTCCAGCGAGCGACCGCGCCAGCCAAATCGTCTGCCAGTACAAGCGTACAATCGGCAGGAAGTGCCGCCGGCACTCGGTCTGTGAGGACAACACGACAGCCGCGGTCATATGCATCGCGCACATAGTTGAGGCCGTCGTGCTGCGTTCCACGACGTGCAACGAACAGTGTACCCGGTCCTGCGCGACGAGAATCGAGAACAATGCGCTCAATAGGCTGCACTGGGTCACCGATAACCTGACGCGCTGGGAACACTGCCAAGAGCTGCTCGAGCAACTGCATGGGAGAATACTCCCGCCAGTAAGTTTGCGGCGCAAAACTACATGGCATCGGCACCTTGATGGAAACACAACCCGAACGCGAGATGGGTTTTCTCGACCATCTCGACGAGCTGCGGCGCCGCATCATCAGCGGTGTTGCGGGTATTCTTGTTGCGTCGATCGGTGTAAGCTTCTTTATCAGCGATATTGTCGAGCACATCTTGCTGCGCCCTGCAATCGAAGCGGGATTACGGTTGCAAAACCTACGTCCGTTCGGTCAAGCATTCCTCTATTTCAAACTGATTTTCATTTGTGGCTTCATCATTGGCTCTCCGTGGGTATTGTGGAATGTATGGCGGTTCGTCGCACCAGGACTCTATGAGCACGAGCGACGCTGGGCACGGCAAATCACTTTCTGGACAAGCCTGTGTTTCTTGGCAGGTGTGTTGTTTGCCTACCTTGGGATGATTCCCTCGATGATGGCATTTGCAAAAAGCTTCGGCTCGACAAAAATCGAGAACATTATTGATGTTAATGAATATCTCGGTTTTTTCGCAACAGTTGCGCTCGCATCGGGTTTGATGTTCGAGTTGCCAATGATCATTTATGTGCTCTCGCGGGTAGGAATCGTCACACCGACGTTTTTGAGAACGTATCGTCGGCACGCAATCGTGGTGATTTTGATCATTGCAGCTATTCTGACACCGACACCGGACCCAATTAACCAGTTGTTTTTTGCTGCACCGCTCTATGTGCTCTACGAACTGAGCATTGCCATCTCTAAATTCGCAGTCAAACGACGCAGCGCTGCCGACAGCCAGGAGCAATGAATCAGACACAGTTTGCCAAACCGATCGAATCTCACCTGGAGCGATTCAACCGCTACTTTGCACGCCAGATGCGGTCGAGCGTACCGCTGTTGAATCTGGTGGTGCGCTATCTTCTACGCAGTCGCGGCAAACAGCTCCGTCCAATGCTCGTGTTCTTGAGTGCAGGCGCAGCCGGTGGCATTACCGACCGTACCTACGTCGGCGCTGCGATGGTGGAGTTGCTCCACACAGCCACACTCATTCACGATGATGTAGTCGATCAGGCACCGCTGCGACGCGGTCTGGCGAGCATCAATGCAGTGTGGAAAAACAAAGTTGCCGTTCTCGTTGGCGATTTTCTCTTAGCACGCGGGCTGCTGTTAGCCGTTGAACATAACGAATACGACTTCTTGCGCGCTACCGCCGATGCCGTTCGTCGCATGAGCGAGGGCGAATTGCTCCAAGTGCAGAATTTTCGCAAGCGACGCACCGACGAGAGTATGTATCTCCGTATCGTCGGCGATAAAACTGCGTCGTTGATTACAACCTGCTGTCGCATCGGTGCCATCAGCGCTGGTGCCGACACCGCAGTGCAAGAGTTGCTCGGCACATTCGGCGAAAAAGTCGGTATCGCATTTCAGATTCGCGACGATGTGCTGGACTACACCAGCCGCACAGCAATACTGGGCAAGCCGATTGGACACGACATCCGGGAAGGCAAAATCACATTGCCGCTGTTGCGCGCCATTGCCAATGCCACCGCTAATGAAGCCAAAGAAATTCGGCAACTGGTGCGTTCCAGCTCTGTGCGCAATGGTAGTGTCGAGCGTGTTATTTCTTTCGTTGAACAACACGGCGGTATTACCAGTGCAATGGATACTGCATGTACATTGGTTGAAGACGCCATTGCACTTATCGAGCAACTCCCAGTGTCGGAGTATCGGACGATGCTCATCCAATTGGCACGCTACACTATCGAGCGAAACAAGTAGTCTTTCGACGACAAATGTCTCACAATTTGGCAATGCATCATGGATAGTCAAGTCGGTAGCTTCTTTGGCACCTATGTCGATCGGCAAACAGCGCTGCGCCTCTTCGTGCAAAATGTGTACGCATGGATGGCTGGCGGCCTGCTGCTGACAGCGTTTGCCGCATGGGCAACCCTGACAATTCCGCTTGCGTTCGAGCTGAGCATGTCTCTCCGATGGCTGCTGGCACTGGTGACAATCGGGCTGGTGTTTTACCTCTCAGCGCGTATCGAGAGCATGCGTCCCAGCACCGCAAAAGCGCTGTTTCTGATCTACTCGGTCCTGATGGGTAAAACGCTGGCAGTGATATTCTATGCCTACACAACCGAATCGCTGGCATCGGTGTTTTTAGTTACTTGCGGCATGTTCGGCGCAACAGCATTGTATGGTTACACGACCAAGCGCGACTTAAGCAGCATTGGTAGCTTCATGTTCATGGGACTCATTGGGCTGATCCTCGCATCGCTTGTGAACATTTTCCTGCAAAGCTCAGCGCTGGCGTTTGCGACATCGGTGGTGGGTGTGATCGTGTTCGTCGGACTCACTGCCTACGACATGCAGCGAATCAAAGAACTATACGACAGTGCTGCCGCTCACAATGAGCGTGCCACGAACTACGCAATTATCGGTGCACTGGCACTCTATCTGGATTTCATCAACCTGTTTTTGAATCTGTTACGACTGCTTGGACGGCGACGCTGATGACAACAGCGCATTTTACGCTGTACGCGCAACGCCTGCTGGGAGCCGGCAAGACCAGCGATGCTATCGCGATGTTGGAAGAAGGTATCAAGGAATACCCCGACTACGCGACAGCATATGCCTTGCTGGCACGCGCGTACCTACAGCTGAACGATGTGCCCACTGCCTACGACGTTGCTACCAGTGCTGTGGCACGCTTTCCAACCCATCGTGGGCTGCAGCTATTAGCTGAGCAATTGGAGGAGCTGTTACGCTCTGAACCGGAATTAGCTCCACCGATAGATGAGCCTGTTGCCACCTCACGCGATGTTGAGGACGCATCAACCTCGGAAACCCCACAGAGTGAAGGTGCTTTCGAACGCACATCAATAATACCAGACAGCAGCGTCTCTATAGCTGAGCACAGCACACCTACCCCGGCAAATCAGGAAGACATCGGTGAGCATTCAGCGACGAGCATCCACTCCGAAGCAGAGCAGGAGACCAGCGTCATACTACAATCCATCTCAAACGAAAGCACCTCATCGGAAACTGTGACGCAGATCGAGCAGAATGAAGACCGCATTGATGCGCAAGCAACCGACGAATTCGACGCATGTGCAGAAGACCTAACCGATAACTCAACACCGCCTGCAGTGTTCCACCTGGAGCCGACAACTGCATCGAGTGCAACACCAGAGCACGTTGATACGCCGTCGCACGAGATTCCAACCGCGGAGATGGGGCATGCCGCTGAAGTGCAGCTTTCTCCTCCAACACTCCGCATTGTGGAAACCGCCGTGCTGGATAGTCGTGCAATGCGCATGTTACGGGCCAGCAACATTCGGCTGGTACCTGGTTTGGAATTTGCTCCTCTCCGGATCGAGTCTGCTCCGCAGACCGAACCGTATCCATCGCTGGAGTACCCGCCGTTTCGACCAATACGAGGCAGTCAGCGCCACCGGCAACGACTGCGCAGGGGCGTTCCTGCAACACCAACAGAATTGGAGGCAGAATTGCGAGCGCGCCTGCCATCCCAACCAGAATCGCATTCCCAGAAGACATCGTTGGAGCTCCTTGCCGAACAACTCGAGCGCGTTCGCATCAAGTCGAACGACTCTCCATCAACACCTCCGACTGATAGTGGGAGCGACGAGCCAAGTTTTGTCAGCGAAACAATGGCAACGATCTACGAGCGGCAGGGCGCACTTGAACAGGCGATCAAAGCGTACACCGCACTGGCGCGCATCCATCCAGAGCGCCGCCAATTTTACGAGGAGAAGATTGCTCAATTGCGCGCACGGAAAAGCTTGTCATGACAATCGTTGCCCGCTACATCATCCGCACACACATTCCACCGTTCGTGTTCGGTGCAAGCGTGGTAATGTTTCTGTTTTTAATGCAGTTTCTTCTTCGCGTGCTTGATGAACTGGTCGGTAAGGGAATCGGTGCGTTGGTCATTGCCCAGCTTATCGTGCTCAATTTGGCGTGGATGGTTGTGCTTGCAGTGCCGATTGGTGTACTCTTCTCCACCTTGATGGCGTTCGGCAAACTGGCACAGACACACGAGGTAACAGCATTAAAAGCCAGTGGCATGAGCCTGCTGCAAATGATGCTTCCAGCCATCGTAACTGGTGCAGCACTGACAGCGGTCGTTTTTTGGTTCAACGACGCCGTACTGCCCGACGCGAACCATCGTGCAAAGACGCTACTGATGGACATCCAGCGGAAAAAGCCAACACTGGCTCTACAGCCTGGACAGTTCAGCTCGCAGCTCGAGGGTTATACCATCTTGGCTCGATGGATCGACAGCTCCCAGACAGCAATGCGTGGACTAACGATTTACGATCGGCGCGATAATGCGCGCATGACAATTGTCAACGCCGATAGCGGTCACCTTGCGTTTTCGCCGAGCTATCGGTACGTTCTGCTCCATCTGTACCGTGGCGATGTTCATCAGTACGGACGGCAGCGGCGCGGGGACTACCGCTACATTCGCTTCGAGCAACAACAAGTGATTATTCCTGCTTATGGTTTCTTGCTCGAGCGCAGCAATGAAAGTACGGTTATGCGGGGTGATCGAGAAATGCACATCCGCGACATGGAAGAAATCGTCCACGCAGCACGGCAGCAACAGCAGATTCAGAGGACCATTATCGACCGTGCGATTGAAGCGTACCTGACCGACTTGCTCAAGGTGTCCCCATCAAGTCACCATCAGGCATGGCTCGAGCGCACTGCGTTGCTTGCGAGTCAATTGGGTAGTGCCTCATATCAGTATGACGATGCCGACCAACGTGCACGCCAGTATGAAGTCGAGATCGTGAAAAAGTATGTCATTCCCGTCGCCTGCGTGGTGTTTGTGCTCGTGGGCTGTCCGCTCGGAATTCGCACGCGTGGCGGATCATTTGGCATGAGCGCATTGATCAGTCTGTTTTTTTACATCCTCTACTGGGCATGCTTGATCGGCGGTGAAAAACTGGCTGACCGGCAAGTGTTACCGCCGGAGATACTCTGGAGTGCTAACATTTTATTGGCAGCGATTGGCATTGCGCTGCTGGTGACGACATCGAACGAGTCATTTCGCCTACGCAGTGCAGTTGCACGCGTGCTCGGTTGGTGCCGTCAGCGGATTTCGCGGTGAATGGTGTGACGCCGCAAAAAGGGGTTGTACTTGCGCACCTCCAATCGGTCGGGAGTATTCTGGCGATTTTTTGTCGTTGTGTATCGCGAAGCCGGCTTACCTTCTTTTGCAGCTTCAGTGCATTCGAGCGTAATAATAACGCGAGCGCCTTTTTTCTTTGCCATTTCCGTAAAAACCACACAGTGGTGAATCCAGTGGAGCTAAGGAGATTCGAACTCCTGACCTCTGCAGTGCGATTGCAGCGCTCTACCAACTGAGCTATAGCCCCACGCGTTTATACATCGCAAAAATACAATACAAAAAAACCGAGCACAGGTGATGCATACTCCGCCGCAGCCCGCTCAGCAGAGGCTACGCGAAGTGGTTATCGTCAGTGTCGTGTCGATATTAGTAGCGACGGTAGCCGCCGCGACCGCCCCCGGAGTTGCCGTAGCCGCCGCGGGCTGGACGTTGCGAGCGTTCGCCTTGCGGACGTGCTTGGTTAACTGTGATCGTGCGACCCATGAATTGCATTTGGTCGCAGGCTTCGATCGCAGCACGGGCTTCGTCGTCATTGGGCATTTCGACAAATCCAAAGCCGCGACTGCGTCCCGAATCGCGATCAATGATCACATGCGCCTCGGCAACTTCGCCGTGTGCGGAAAAGAGCGACTCAAGGTCGCTGTCGGTGGTGTGGTAACTGAGGTTACCGACATAGAGCTTCATCAGACCGAACCAAAAAGAAAGTAGAACAAGGAACCTGTCGTCCACACAGAACTAGCTCGACACTTGCTGAACAATCGCTGCAAATGCTGCAGGATGGTTCATCGCCAGATCGGCGAGCACTTTGCGGTTGACATTGATATGCTTTTTATGTAGCGCTGCGATCAAGCGCGAGTACGTCGTGCCATTGAGACGCGCAGCAGCATTGATGCGCACGATCCAGAGTCGGCGGAAGTTGCGTTTTTTGGCGCGGCGATCGCGGTAGGCGTATTGCAAGCCCTTTTCGATGTGGTACTTTGCAATTGTCCACAGCTTCGAGCGTGCGCCCCAGTAGCCGCGGGCACGCTTGAGAATCCGACGACGCTTTCGGTGCGCTGCTGCTTTATTGACACTGCGTGGCATAGATGCCTCCGGTCAATTAGTGAAACATACACGCGACGCAAGGAGAGCAGTGACCCTTGCGATCGCACTTCTTGTCGAAGAACAGCGCGATTGTAGGCACCTTTAGCGAAGCAATTGTGCCTGGACAAGCGCCATGTTTGCACTGTCAACAACCACTGCTTGCCGCAAGGAGCGTTTCCGTTTACGGCTTTTACTGGTCAAGATGTGGCTACGATATGCTTTTTCGCGCAGGATCTTGCCGGTGGCTGTGATCTTATAGCGCTTTTTGGCGCCACTGTGTGTTTTCATCTTGGGCATCGTTAGGGGGTCGAATCGTTCGACTGTTGTTGATGCTGAAGTTGCTTTTGATAGCGTCTGACTTTGTCTTTATCGGGTGCTAAAATCATTGTCATCGTTCGTCCTTCTGCCCGTATTGGCTGATCGAACTTGGCGACATCCTCCAGTCGTTGCCAGAACTGCTGAAGAATCTGCTCACCGAATTCTTTGTGGGTAATTTCTCGTCCGCGAAACAACACGGTGACCTTCACCTTGTTGCCTTCGAGCAAAAACTCGCGCGCGTGCCGCGCTTTGAAATCCAGATCGTGAGTATCAGTGACGATCTTGAGGCGAATTTCTTTCAATTGCGTCTGTTGTTGCTGCTTGCGCTGCTGCTTCTCGCGTTTGTGCTGCTCGTACTGGTACTTACCAAAATCAATGATGCGACACACTGGGGGATTGGCTTGCGGAGCCACCTCCACCAAGTCCAACCCATGTTCATAGGCACTTTTGAGCGCATCTGAAATCGGCATAATGCCGAGTTGCCCACCTTCGACACCAACGACGCGAACAACCGGTGCTGTGATTTCGTTATTAATACGAACCTTCCGCACTGAACGATCCACAGACGGACGACCTTTCGAATTCAAATACTTTCGCGGACGAATAGACCTTCCTGACTCTCCCTCAACTGAGCGGAGCGGATGGGAACGGTGTAGTTAGAGCATTGCACCATCGAGCGTACAACAGCAACGAACCAGTGAAACAAGGCGGCGCAAAGATACGAAGCAGCAACAGTGAAAACAAAATTGCAGCGACACAATCACTCATTGGTACGCAATGACGATCCATCGCTGATAACCATGCTCAACATATTTCCGTTCGAACGGACTGAGTACGTCGG
Organism: Chlorobiota bacterium; assembly: GCA_026416585.1. GTDB lineage: Bacteria > Bacteroidota > Ignavibacteria > Kapaibacteriales > NICIL-2 > NICIL-2. The sequence goes on from JAOAEV010000009.1 coordinate 10,711, forward strand.
AATTGGGAAGCAGCCTGCACTGCCACTGCCAGCCACACTGCTCGAGCGCGAATGCCCAATCAGCAGCATACCATTCGAGATTCGTCCGCAACTCTATCAGGCGGGCAGTTGCTAAGATTGTCGGCAAAATTGGATGCCCATACCATCGTCGCCCAATGTGGCAGCGTTTCGGATAGGGGTTGGGGTACAGCAGTAGCGTTCGATCGAACACGATGTCTGACTGGTGTACCATCAACCAGAATTCTTCTAACCGAGCACGCACCAGCAGTGTGTTCGGCGGCAGCGGTGGCGATTTCCGAAGCCGGACGGCAGACCGATCCACACCGACGACAAATGCATCACAGTAGCACTGAGCAAGTGATACAGTACTTGCACCCGTGCCACAGCCAGCATCGAGTATTAGCGAATGTCCGCTGCGATGTTCATCACGTAGGCGCACAAGAGCAGGTTCAATCGCCGCACGCATTGTGGCACTGATCGGCAACCGGTACTGCGTGACACTGTGTTTGGCGACCAATGCAGCTATCCACTCGCGATCAGGCTCGACCGTCCATGGCCAGCTCCTATTTTTGCTTGCATTCTGTGTCATTCCGACGGTGTTTTGGATGGACGAACGCGAACTTATCGAACGCGCTCAAACAGGTGATGAAAGTGCGTTCACAGAACTCTACAAGCGCTACCGCGGAACTGTGTTCAATTTCTCGTACAACGTTTGCCATAACAAAGACTACGCCGAGGAAGTTGTCCAAGACACCTTTGTCAACGTCTTTCGCAAGCTCCATCAGTACGACGGACGGTCGAAGTTTAGCACATGGCTGTATTCGATAGTCGTCAACAACTGCCAAATGCACAATCGCCGTACTAAACTGGAAGAGGCGACTGTTTCGCTCGAGCAGCTCGGTATCAGTGACAGCAATGAGGATCTTCACTATGATCCACCAAGTAGCGATGATCTGCGTCCTGACACCATCGTCGCGACTGCCGAACTAGAAGCAGCGCTCCACAATGCACTGCAAAAATTACCGCTCGACTACCGTTTGCCATATATCCTGCGTGAACTGGAAGGACTCAGCAACGAAGAAGCAGCCAATGTTCTTGGCTTAAGCATCTCGGCATTCAAGTCTCGACTGCATCGAGCGCGTGCATTCGTTCGCACCGCATTACGTGATTTTGTGACATAACTACTTTATTACGGAGATTTCATGGGGATTGACAGTCTCATCACAATAGCACTGCTGGGATTTGTCACGTCCATTCTCGGTGGAATGGTTGGTATTGGCGGTGCAGTGATCCTGATTCCAGCTTTTTTGATTGTTCCACCGCTCTTAGGTCAGCAGCCACTCGATATGTACACCATTAGCGGTATAACCAGTGTACAAGTTCTCGCCTCATCACTACTTGGTGCGGTGCTTCACAGCCGGCGTGGTGCATTTGATCGTCGGTTGGTACTAACAGTAGGAATACCGCTCATGCTTTCGTCGTTTGTCGGCGCAAAATTTTCCGGTGCTGTCAGTAGCCGTACTCTGGAGGTTCTTTTTGCCATCATGGCAGTCATCGGTGCAGTGCTCATGCTGCTACGGCGCGACGAACGTGACACCATAGATTACACTTTGCAGTATAGTCGCGCAATTGGGATTGCCGTACCAGTCGGATTATTCGGAGGGATGGTAGGTATGGCAGGTGGCTTTTTGTTATCCCCATTGCTCGTGACAGTCGTCAAAGTTCCAGTACGTGTCACTATTGGATCGACATTGGGCATCGTCATCATTGGTGCGGCAGCCGCTGCTGTCGGGAAAATGATGGCAGGAATGGTTGAACCACGTACAACTGCTGCAGCGATAATCGGTGCACTGCCAGGTATGTGGCTTGGTGTCCGCATCAGCCATCGTCTTCACGTGAAGCAATTGCGCATGCTGCTGGCATTTGTTATTGCTGCAATCGGTATCAGCATGTTTGTCCGGGTTTTGTTGTGAATCGTTTGCCGCGATCGTGCATCGAATGTGGCAGTAACCGTTATATGTTTTACACTAATTGGTCGCAGCGATGTTTTTCCGTCAGATTTACGAAAAAGGCTTAGCACATGCCAGCTACATGGTCGGCTGCCAAGCCAGCGGCACAGTCGCGGTAATTGACCCTCAGCGCGACATTGATGTGTATGTGCGTATTGCAGAGCAGGAGAAACTCCGCATTACACATGTACTGGAAACACACATCCACGCTGATTTTCTTGCTGGTTCCCGCGAATTACAGCAGGTCACCGGTGCACAACTGTACCTCTCGGATGAAGGCGGTCCCCAGTGGCAGTATCAATTCCCCCACGTCGGCTTGCGCGACGGCGACACGTTCATGGTCGGCAACATCAAGTTCGAGGTGTGGCACACACCGGGGCACACACCAGAGCACATTTCATTTTTGGTGACTGATACTCCTGCATCGTCGAAACCGATTATGTTCTTCAGTGGTGATTTTGTTTTTGTCGGTGATGTCGGTCGCCCTGACCTACTTGAAAAGGCGGCCGGATACACTGGGACAATGGAAGCTGGTGCGCGGCAGCTTTTTGCCTCCCTGCAGCGCTTCAAGCAACTGCCCGATTATGTGCAGGTACATCCCGCGCATGGAGCTGGATCTGCCTGTGGAAAGGCGCTCGGAGCAATTCCCCACTCGACTGTCGGTTACGAGAAAATCACTAATTGGGCGTTTCAGTTCGATGATGAGGATGTATTTGTCCGGGTTCTGCTGGAAGGTCAGCCCGAACCGCCACGCTACTTTGCAATGATGAAAAAATTGAACAAAGAGCCACGCCCAATACTTCGAGATGGGAAGCTGCCGGCTTTCCAACGGCTCAGCGGTGACGATATCGAGCAACTTCGTCGAGGTGGAGTGCTCATCGTGGACACACGTGACAAAGTCTCATTCGCCGGAGGACACATTCCCGGCAGCATCAATATCCAGAACAACAACTCTTTTTCGACATGGGCAGGGTGGATTATCTCCTATGATAAGCCGTTTGCGCTCATTGCAGCACCAGAACAGCTCGAAGAGGTTACTCGCAAGCTCGTCCGTATTGGACTTGACCATGTCACTGGCTATTTACCCGAGGTTACCGAGTGGGCACAGAATGGACGCAAGCTTGCCGTATTGCCGCAAATGAGTGTGCACGAATTGGCTGAGCACATCCGCACAGGTGACGTCGTCGTCCTCGACGTGCGCAACCAGAACGAGTACGACGCCGGACACATCGAGGGCGCACTACATCTCTTTGCAGGATATCTCGAGCAGAACCTCGACCGCATACCGCGCGATCGGACTGTTGCCGTACACTGCGCAGGTGGCGACCGCTCGTCCATCGCAACAAGTCTGTTGCACCGGTACAATTTCACTAACACTATCAACGTCACAGGTGGTATCAATGCATGGATTGCAGCAGGCTATCCCGTCGTGCGTGACACTGCTGCAGTCGAGGCGTGAAAGTATTTCATCATCAACAGGAACAAATAACAACCATGGATACACCAACAACACCCGCTATCAAACCCGAGCCATTGTCTGCGGAAAGCTTCCGCGAAAAAGTATTCGACTACTTGGTCGAACGTGAGTGGAAATACAAGGGCACACTGCCGTGCGTCATTGATTTCTGGGCAGAGTGGTGTGGTCCTTGCCGCATGCTTGCACCCATTTTTGAAGAACTTGCGCAGGAGTACGCCGGTAAGGTGCTCTTCTACAAAGTGGACACCGACGCCGAACAAGAATTGGCAATGATTTTTGGGATCCGGAGTATTCCATCGCTGCTGTTTGTGCCGCTTGGCGGTAAACCGCAAATGGCTGTTGGCGCGCTCCCCCAATCAACGCTCAAAGAAATCATCGAGAAGGAACTCATCCCAACAATTCCACAAGATGCGAATATAGACGCTCCTGCCGAGCCAGACCCAGAGGATGAACCCCTTGGCGAAGATGAGATCTCTCCTGAACAGCTCCGAGAATTGCTTACGCACGGCGGCGATGGAACCATCCTGCTTGATGTCCGATTCCCCGATGAGCACGCACAGCGCCAGATCGAGTACGAGCCGCAGCTACTCATTCCGCTGCCGGAGTTGGAAGATCGTCTATTTGAACTTGAGCCATACCGTGACCGCAATATCATTGTGTACTGCCGCAGCGGCGGACGTAGTGCCCGTGCAACCGAAATACTCCGCACCCACGGCTACCGCGTTCGAAACTTAGTCGGCGGCATTCTCGCCTGGTAGCGCTGATTTATTTGCTTCCCCAAGCAGGACATCTCGCTTCTCTCACCAGAGAAGCGAGATTTTTTCATCGAGTGAAACAAATTCATTCCGCCATGAATTATTGCGGGCGACATACCAATTGCATCTCTATGAGGTCTAAGCACCGTTCAATCTTGCTTGCTATTATCACCGTTGCGACTTCCTACAGTGCACTGTCGCAAGTTGCAGGAGAGCGTTTGCCTGAGGAGCGACTGCTTGTGCGTGTGTTGAGCACATCGCACGATTTCGAGCTCGATCGTCGAAGCTTGTATTACCCGTTTCCATTCGCTCCAACCGACTCGATTGCGGCGGTTTATCGCGAGCGTGTGGCACGCTACAGCCTCCGGCTGGACGGGCTGAGTGAACTCGACGCCTTCCGCACAGCATTAGCGTGGGTAGGAACTCGGTGGATTCACCACTCGGACAACACGGTACCACCATCGGTCACGACGCTGGACTTGCTCGAACGTGCTCAGAAAGGTGAGCGCTTTACATGCGTGGAGTATGCACGCTTGTTGGTTGATGTGTTGGTCTCGTATGGCTACCCAGCGCGTATCGTTGGTCTGAGTAAGCCAGATATCGAAATCCGTCCACGCGGCGCACGGCATGTCGCCGTCGAAGCCTGGTCCACAACGCATCATAAGTGGGTATTCCTCGACCCACAATGGGGCGTTTACCCTTGCTTGAATGGACAGTGGATGTCGGCGTATGAATTGATTCGGGCCATTGCAATAGGGAAACTTAACGAGATCGAATTGATAGCCACTCCTGAAGTCTGTACATTTTACCGAACTGGCTATGATGAATATGTTGAACAATACCGGAGCTTTCTCTCTACGTACACGGGGTACCTCGATTATCCCTACGTGTATAATGGGAAGTTTACGTTGATGATGTACATCTGCGATGAATCACTATCGCCGCCGTTGGCATTTCAAGGTACTCCTTTGAGTGGATTGTTCTACACTCGCTCGTGGCAGAAAGCCTACGGATCGCTCGACCAAACAATCGCTACATTCACCTACACCGGAGCATACACCCCGCGTTCTGGATTTACCGATCCGGAATACACACTGGAATTGGCGACCACAATGCCGTGGATTCGGCATTATGAAGTTCGATTTAACGGAGGACCATGGACACCTATTGACGGAGTACACATTCGATGGCGATTGCGACGTGGCATCAATACTATCGAGGCCCGTGTGATCGGTTGGAACGGATTGCGCAGCCGCCATACATTCGTCAAGCTGTTTTGGGGGACGCCGACCGAACTGGCAGCGGTGAACAATACGCCGTAGTCTAAAGTTTTTTTTCTGTGTGCCGACAATTGCCTACGGATGCAACTCAAATAGGGGCAGGGACGCCGGCGTCATGTTCAACTTCCGTCCAGGGAGGTTCCTATGCCATCCTCAATCTCGAATGGTGCGCGTATTCGCACCAACACGCCCGCTGAAAACGCCTATAACGCTCTTGATGCGGCAAATCGGGCGATTGCTCTCCACCAACTGCGTCTTTCGACCGGCAAGCGCATCAACTCGGCGCAAGACGATGTAGCCGGTTACATTACCTCGCGCGCACTCAAGTCGCGCAACGGTGCACTCCAATCGGCGCTCAACGCCGTCGGCGATGCCACAAGCGTGACCAATATCGCCCAAGACGGCTTGGACAACATCAGTAGCTTGCTCCAGCAGATCAAAGATGCTGCCTCGACAGCATCCAGTGG
>JAOAEV010000044.1 GCA_026416585.1 Chlorobiota bacterium
CAGGGTGCCAGTTGAGGTATTGACCTCGACAGCTTGTCCCCAGAATGGGGCATCAGAAAATTCGATGCGTGAGGTATCGTTTTCGCCGAGTGCAGCCCATCCCGTAAGAATTGCCAGTGTGTCGGTGGTGCTCAATGCTCTTAGGATTTGAATTGTTGCGAGACGACGATCGCTGATTCGCTCGGAGGAAAGCAGCAGCCCCCGACCGTGCCGAGTGAGCACACTATCTGGCATGAATGCACGTGCGTGCAATGCGATGCGCATCGTACACTCGAGCGGATCTCCGTAGTGGTAATTCGAAGTAAACCGCACAAGAATTGGAATGTTGGCACGCCCACGAACATCAGCCTGGACATCTGGAAGCGACAGCTCTGCACGACCAGCAAAGCGAACCAGCGGTATCCGCACCAAACTACCGCACGGCTCAACACGAAGCACCAGTACTGCAGTGGTCGAATCGGGTTCCTGCCACTCAATCGCCAGTGTGGTTGAATCGCCAGGTTGCACGGTGCGTGGAGTTGCATCAAGGACACGGAAACCACCCGTCGGTTCGATATATGCCTCCGTGATCTGGAGGGCACCCACCTGATCATTGTGCAGACGCAGGTGTCGCACTGGATTTTCAGGAATGAATGGTAGTGGCGAGACATGTGGACGAAGTGCTCCGCCAATGCCTGTGCCACGCAGAACAATGGTGGCAGTATAGTCGCGCCATCCGTAGTACAGATGCAACGTGCCCGTGACAATGCCACTTGCTGTCGGACGAAACTCAACTGTCATCACGAGAGCACTATTTCCCTCGATCGTCGTATCGTGAGGTGGTCCAACTATGCGAAATGGCGAACGCAGCGCATCGTAAATCGTGGCACCACCGATGGGCAACGGAGCTAAATCGTGGTTGATAAGAACGACCCGCTGCTGTTGAGTTGTTGAGCCGACGCATGTTGTGCCTACGTCGAGAGTGTCAGGGAATGTCACGTGCCGTTCTCGTGCAGTACCGATAACGGGGAGCCGCCAGAGACGATCGCACCAGGAGACGACAAACGAGCCACGGTACTGGCCAGGTCTCGTTGGTGAAAAACGAAGTGAGACATCGGCGCATTGCCCCGGGTGTAGCGTGTCTGGAATTGTTCCCCCTACAAGACGGAAGGTTGGCTCACCCTCGACCCAGCGGCTTCGGAGCACAATAGGCACAGTTCCCGTGTTGCACAGCCGAGAGCGGAAGATTGTGTCCGCTGATGTGTAGGCATATACCGTGTCGAATTGAAGTGTGTCGGTCGCAAGCTTGAATGTCCCAATTGTTAGCGGTGAACTGACAACTGTCTCGGGGAACAAGAAAGTCTGCAGCGTGAGTTCCAGTGGTGATGTTGCTGAGGATGATGTAACCGAACGCTGGTCTGGCGAAAACTGAATGTATCCCAGCGCGCCTTGGTGTGTTGTAACCTGACCGAGAAACTGATTGACTGCTAAATCCCAGAGGGGCGATTGCGGCTGCCCGCGAAAGCCAAACACAAGGTAGCGTGAGTCAGCGCTTGCTGTGACAGCAATTGGTGTTGATGCTGCACGGCGATCCGAACGGATAATCTGGCGGCTGGGGAAGTCCAGCACATAGACTGGTGCAGAGATCGCCTGAGTTACCGACGGTTGTGCAACAGCGCAACCAATAGCTATACGTCTGCCGTCGGGCATCGCGTGGAGGAGTGCAACATGTTGCAGGTACGGTACTGTCAGTTCGTCGAGCAGTGTCCACTGAGGTAAACTGTATCGCTGGAGTGTGCTTGTGCGAAGCGCAACGATAGCCACACCATTACCAACTGTAAGAGCTGTTGCTGGCAACAGAAGCGATACAGTACGCAACGGTATTATCGCATCAGTTGTTATGCTATACACCTCGATTTGTGAGCTGAGTGTTGTCAGTAGTGCAACAGTGTTCGATGCAGTATCGAAGGCTACAGATTCGATCGTTTTTCCGGTAAGCTGTCCACTCCATAATGGTGAAGACCTACCACGCTGGAAGAGCGTGGCATAACCGGCGCCGCCAGCGTTGTAAAATTCAACGATTCGCATCGAATCAACATACCCGACATAGACAGGCTGAATACGCCCGACATCAGGGGGCATCGCTCGCCATGCGATGGCAATTGGATTGAGCGTCCACTCGACGACTTCGCCGTTGACAGCGTGCATTGCTATCAATCGCTTCCCATCGGAGCGGTAAGCGAGACGTCCAATTGCAGTCGTATTGCCGTCATCGAGTGATGTGCTACGGCTGGCAGCATCAATCTGACGCAGTCGAAATCGGAGTCGTTCGGTTGGCTCATTTGGTACTGTCCATTCAATGCTGCTGTCGCTGGTTATGCCGATTGGTGTCCAGCTTGAGCCATCGTCGGTTGAATAGTCGAGCGCTATACGTGCAGATGGTGCCGAGCCGCTCCACGCGAGGGTGACGGTAGAACAGGGTGCCAATATTGTGTCGCCTCGCGGGCTGGTCAGACGGAGTCTTTGTGGTGCCGGCAAGGGGAAGTTATTGCACTGTACCGGTATCGAAAATGAAAGCGCGCCGTCGTAGTAAAGGGTGATTGTTCCGCTGTGGAAGTTTGTATCTGGTGGTGTGCAGTGTACGCGAACGAGATAGAGCAGCGGAGAATATACCTTTGTTGGCAACGATGACCCAGAAGCCCAACCTACCCATTCGACTCGAAAGACTGGCGAACTCGAAACGATCGAATCAAGCACAATCGGACGTTCGCTCATTCCGCTGCTATCAGAACGACCAGCAAAGAGTTGCACATAAAAGCGTGCTGTCGAGCTTGTGCCTGCTTCGACTTGCCCGAACATTACTTCTTCGACTGGTTCGCCACGTTGGTTGACCACCCGAACGATAGGCATCCGGGGGAGACGTACGCTATCGCTGGCTACGAGTGTGCCTTTCCAGACGATGAGACGAGAGTACGTTTCGGTTTGAAGGCGTGGATCAGCGAGCCACGTGACACGACACATTCCACTTTGCACATCGAGTACATCAATGCGTTGGGATGGAATGCTGTAGCGTGACGATGAAATCAGAGCACCATCAGGAGTAGTCGGATTTCCGTTGAGGGTTAGTCGTGCTATGGCTGACAGAAGTGGATACGAAGAGGAATCCACTGCTGAGAGAACACGCAATTGGAGCTGAGCAGCGGCACTTGCTGCAAGTACAAATCCGAGAACAAACCATCGCATGACAAACGGGTCCTAACCGTGAGTGAATGCAAAGCTACCGTGCATCACGGTGTAATGACACGGCTCAGTGTACAGCGTTTCCTGCCGAGTTGCCTAAGACGGAAACTTATCGAGAGCATTGAAATTGCTGGTAGTAACAATGATAACTAATCCTTGTAGGGGGAAGTCGCTTAGTCTTGCCGTTGTCACATTAACCAGATAGAGTGTCCAGAGAATGCGAGTTGTTCCGGGTGAGGACTTTCCGGAGAGCTCGTGATATTGGATATCCTCATTGGTATCGCTTTCCGGAGGCTTGGTGCCTTGGTTCAGAAAGACTGATGAAGGTGCTCGAAGTTGACAGACCAAAACAGGATGCTTCTCAGCTGAGCCGTAGGGGAACGTTCCGTTAGTACCCGGGATAGCAATGTCACGGGGAAATGACTGGAAGCTGATCTGCAATTAATTGGTGAAGAGGGAGCTGTGCAGTGGTGTACATCACGTATATGAAGCTGTAGCTGGTGTTGCGATGGTTTCTTTGAAGGGAGTATATGGCTTGATTGGTTGCTAACTATAGCTTATATGAGAACATTAGGTAACACCATTATACGTGTCGCTACCCTATGAGCCAGTTCGCTTTCGCGGTTGTTTGTCACTGCGATGACGATGATGTGTCTCATACTGGTTAATAACGATATCATGATAGGCAAAGTAGCTTCAACAACAATAATGAGAGGATTGGTTAAGGATGATGCTTTATGGTTTTACAGACACAACATCTTGCCTTATGCACGTAAGACAGGGGGTAGTAGACTAAGTCGTGTTATGACACAAGTGAAGATTCTTTCGTTTGTTCACGCGGCGATAGGAGCAGATGCCAGTAATTCAGCCATAGGTAGCGGACGTGCACGCTCGTTAAGTAATTCTTCGATATCCACGATCAGGATAACATCACCTTCACCAGAGAGCGTTGCACCTGCAATGCCACGGACTTTAAGTCCTTGCACCGGTTTGATGACGACATCGTCCCGACCAACAAACTCCTCGATCCCGATGACCAGACGTAAATCTCCTACGTGAATAACAATCCCATAGCGCGGTATGCGATGCAATTGCCAACCGAGTAATATTTCCAGTGGAATTAGGGGTAGAACCTCATCTCGGATTTGCATTGTTGCTTTTCCACTGACTTCGTGGATGTCTGGAGAGTTGATAGGAATGATTTCGCGTACGACAGTCAGAGGTAGTGCAATTGGATAGCTATTCGATTTAACTATCAGTACCGGTAAAATTGCCAGTGTCAGTGGGAGCGTAATGTGAAAGGCTGTACCGTTTCCAACAATGGATTCAATGTCTATTTTACCATTCAGGCGTGCGATGTTCGTTCGCACGACGTCCATACCAACACCACGTCCCGAGATATCGGATACTTGTTCTTTGGTTGAAAAACCAGGCATGAAAATAAGCTGCAAGGCTTGCTTGTCGTCGAGAGAGCTTGCTGCTTCATTACTAAGAAGCCCTTTACGAGTCGCACTTTGCCGGAGCTTTTCTGGATCGATACCACGACCATCGTCGGCGATTGTGATGTGAATTTGATCACCAGTTTGCTCTGCGTGTAAGCGAATTGTTCCTGCTATTGTCTTGCCAGCTGCCGAACGTTCTTCTGGAGATTCGATACCATGGTCGATAGCATTTCGAAGTAGATGCATAAGTGGATCACCGAGCTCTTCAATCATCGTCTTGTCCAATTCAGTTTCTGCTCCTTCAATGATCAAGTCAACCTCGCGACCGAGTTGACGCGCAGTATCACGCACAATGCGTGGAAATTTTTGGAATAATCGTCCAATTGGCTGCATGCGGGTTTTCATCACTGCATTCTGCAGATCGGTTACCAGAACATCCAGCAAGCCGACAGCTTCATCGAGTGCTTTATAGGTTACTGCTGTTGCACGGTTACCAAGAATATCTCCACGAATGCTGATAAGGCGATTTCGGATAAGCCCAATCTCACCAGAAAGATTGAGTACATAATCCAGACGCGTTGTCTCGACGCGCATAGTTGTTTCCCCGTTGACATGCTTTGATAGTGAATGAGGGAATAAATCCTCTATTTGCATAGATGATGGACTAGTGCTTCTGTTACTACTGGTCGCATCTTTATCCTTACCGTCGGATATCTGTTCTGTCACGGTATCTCGGCTATTTGCGGGTGTTAATATTGCGTGGTATTCTCTGAGAGTGTGCTTGGACTGATTAGTCCCCGTATCTTGTATCGGATCAGGAAGTTCTAGTTGATTATCGAGTATCGCTGCCAACCGAGAGATCAGAGATGGGTCTGCGGATGTGGGGTATTCGCCAGAGGCTAGTTGTTCGATCATTCGGTGTATGTAAGCGGTTGACTGGAGGACAACATCGAGTAATGATGAGGTCAATTTCAATTGACCGTTGCGAAGCTTGTCAAAAATATTCTCTGTGTTGTGACAGAGCTCAACTAGTGTAGTGGCATTGACAAAGCCTGCTCCTCCTTTGATCGTGTGAAACCAACGATATACCTTGTTGAGAATGTCACGATTCTCTGGATCTTTCTCGAGCAAGACAAGAGCTTCATCAACATTAGCGATAAGTTCACGTGCCTCTATAGTAAAATCGTTGAGCAATTCGTTTGGGTAATTCATGTTGGTTTCTCCATAGAGGTTCAGAATCCAAGCGATTCGAGTAATGCATCTACTTGCTCTTGGTTAACAACGACATCGCCATCCCGTTCGGGGTTGACGACGGGGCCATTGAGCAAACGCTGTTCGATGGTCGCCTTTCGAGTCGGTGGAATACCGCTAACAAGGAGTTTGATTAGTTCTGATTCGACGGTTTTTGTAATCTCGATGGCGCGACTGAGAACTTGGTTTGTGCGGTCCTGAAAGTCCTGCGCCATAATGATTTGTGTGATGTTGGTGTGCAGAGTCTCCAGCATCTCTGGGGCTTGGTGGAAAAAGGATTTGGTATCTGTTGCTAATTTTTTGAACTGATCCAAATCGAGTTCACCACTAAGACAGCGTTGCCATGCTGATCCGAGTTGCTCGATGTGCAAACGCAAGTGGTAGTAAATCGGTTTGATGGCGTCTGTTGCATCAAGCACTTTTGTCGCGGCTTCTGCTGTTACTCGGCGAACATAATCGAGACGCTCGACGGTGTCGGGAAGCGCATTCCCAACCGCATATTCGATGCTCTGATCGTAACCAAGCTGTTTGAGGGTAGAGTGAAGATGGCGTAGCAATTGTCCTAATTGAGAGTAGTATGGTTCTGGGATGCCTTCATTCGGGCTTTCAGCTTCTTGCAAGGATTGTGCTGCGCGGGTGCTATCATGAACTTGCTCATAAATGTCGTCGAACAATGCTTCCAATTCCGGTGAGTCGTTCATCAGTGTGCTCCGTGTGTTGTTGCGATCCGTTCGAAGACTTTATTGAGTTTTTCGACGAGTGTTTCGGGCGTAAATGGCTTGACGATGTAGCCTGTTGCACCAGCCTGGGCGGCAGTGATAATGTTTTCTTTGCGAGCTTCCGATGTCACCATCAGTACGGGAATCGAGTTCCATGCTGGTACTGACCGAATCAGCTTGAGAAGCTCTAATCCGGTCATCGTTGGCATATTCCAGTCGGTGATGACAACGTCAATTTTATGTTGTTTGAGCTTTTCGAGAGCAGTGGATCCATCATCAGCCTCAACGATTGCAGTAAATCCGTTGTCTACAAGAACATTTCTTACAATGCGACGAATCGTGGGTGAATCATCCACAACAAGGAAAGCCGTTTGCGATGGTGCATTGATGGGCATAATCCTCTCTATCCTCCAGTGATTGACAGTGCTTTGCGTATAGTTTGGGCCAGTTCAACGGGGTCGAATTTGGCTACATAGAAATCTGCACCAGCACGAAAGCCGGTTGTCTTATTCGTATTCGATGACAGCGATGAATGCATGATGATAGGAATGCCATTGAATCGAGAATCTGCTTTGATTTTCTGGGCAAGTGTGTATCCGTCCATTTCTGGCATTTCAATGTCCAAAAGGATTGCATTGAGAAGCGAATGAGTACTCCTACCGTCATTAGCAGCATTTTCTGCAATCCCTTGAAGCTTAAACCATGCTTCTGTTCCCGTTGCAGCTTGATGATAGCGTACACCCATCCGTTCAAGTACGCGGACAATTTCTTTACGTGCTAATGGGGAATCATCAGCAAAAAGAACGGATGCACTTCCGTTTAGTTTTTCGATCATATCGGTCAGTGTGGGGAGCTCAACGACCCCAGCTAATATTTGCTCGACATCGAGTAAGGATACGATCTGCTCCTCCCATCGAAAAAGTGCTGACAAGTATGAATTTGTTGACGCAATTGATTGTGTCGGTGGATGAACAATATCCCACGGGACACGGACAATCCGTTCTACATGTGCGACAATGAATGCTTGTAGGTGGCGAGAATATTCAGTCACGATCAGTGTCGTTTCATGTTCACTCGATCGGGGGTGGTCCAGAATATCGCGGATGGAGAGCACCGGGAGAATGCTACCACGAAGACTAACGACGCCACGTACACATCCGGGTGCATGAGGAAGTGGTGTAATCTTGGGTGCGCGTAGTACTTCTCGCACCTTGAATACGTTGATGCCAAATAGTTCTCGAGTCCCGATATGAAATAGCAGGACTTCCATCATATTCGAGCCAGCTAAACGGCTTCGCGACTCGATCTCGTTCATCCACTCGACAGCGTGCTGATTATGCATAAGTCACGTTCCCGGCAAGATGTTCGAGAATCTGGCGTAGGGTATCTGCAAGACGTGATGGCTCGAACTTTGAGACATAAGCATCAGCGCCGACAGATCGTCCAAGGTGCTCGTTAGCTGTACCGCTCAACGATGAGTGTAACACCACTGGAATGGTGCGCAGTATATGGTCTGCTTTGATACACCGTGTCAGTGCAAAACCGTCCATCTCTGGCATTTCAATATCACTTAAGACCAAACTGACAAGTTGAGTTACTGGGATATTCTGAGAATTTGCTATTGCTGCGCACTGCTGAAGGTAGTCCCATGTACGCTTGCCGTTCGGGAAGCTAATACCCTCGACACCGAAGCGCTCCAATGTTTGCTCAATTTGTCTACGCGCAACAAGTGAGTCATCGCAGTACACCACACGATGTGTGCGATTGGTTTTTAATGGTTCGACAGCACCGTATGCTGCGTCATCGTGTTTTACGCCTATCGTATCGAGTAGAATTTTCTCAACATCCAGTAGAAGTATCAGTCCACGGCTGGCAGTTTCAACAACAGCAGTTATGATGCCATGTCCATCACTTGATGCGAATGTGGGCGGTGGTGTGCGTACCTGGGACCAGTCACAACGGTAAATTGTCTCGACTCTTTCGACGAGAAAACCTTGAGTATGATCATTGTATTCCGTGACGATAAGTACCTTCGGTGGTTCGCTAACTACTGTTCCACAATATGCAGGGAGGTTGACAACCGGAATCAGAGACCCTCGTAAGCTCAGCATCCCTTCGATCTCTGTTTGTCGCTGTGGTGGATGGTGTAGGCGCGGTGCAATCATAATCTCACGCACCTTGAACACATTGATGCCGTAGGTCTCAACAGTGCCAGTTGCTGGATCGCTACCGATCTGGAAGAGGAGTAGCTCAACTTTATTGGTTCCAGCCAGTTTTGTTCGAGCATCTATAATACGTAGTAGCTCAGACATAGCTTCTTTGTGTATTCGTATTATTGGCTGGATAAAACGGATGCCTCTGCAGCTTGCGCCATCCGCTCGAGAAGATCAAGCACCTGCAGCGAAGCTTGCTCCATTTTGCTGAGAGCAATAATTGCATCGGTAGCTTTACCCTCTTTCAGAGAATTAAGTGCTGCCACACCATTGATATGAACTTGTTTATGTGGTTCTTCTAATTCGACGTAACCAGGCAAGTGTGAGAATTGTTGTCGCCCAGCACCCTCGTAGTACCATTTGCCCAATCGGCAAGCAGTATGGAGAGCAAAATCATCAGGTGATTTTGCAGATTCGCCCATGAACACCTTATACACTTCATACTTCCAGACCAAGTGATCTATCTTAACTAATTCGACAAATGATCGTAAAGCAGTGCTGGTCATTGTCTGATCCATGCTTTTTGCATGATTCATCATTTTCATGATTTTTTCCATTGCCGCATCCCCTTCACTCGAAAATTGCGATGATTGGCGTGCGGATTGTTCCATTTGAGCACGTGCTTGTTGAATCTCTGTTTGGATCCCCGATACGAGTGCAGAAATTTCACGAGTGGCGTTCGATGTGCGTTCGGCAAGTTTCCGCACCTCATCAGCGACTACGGCAAATCCACGACCCTGTTCTCCTGCTCGTGCTGCTTCGATGGCCGCATTGAGAGCAAGTAAATTTGTTTGATCAGCGATTTCCTTGATCATTTGTACAATGCCGCCAATCTGTCCAGCTCGTGACGATAGTTCTTCGATAGAGCGGGCTGCTTGCTCGATAGTATACCCCATCGTATTGAAACTGGCAGAAATCATACCCAACGAGTCTTTTGCGTGCACCGCTTCATCGGCGATCTTATGTGCTTTTTGCTTTTCGCTATCCAGGTGTTGTGCTACACGTACAAAGGATTCCTGGATAGCTTTCACTGAGTCGCCAAACTGCCCAAGAATTCGAAAAAAATCTTTCTGGCTAATGTGGTCTTTTCCTTGTCCGGTTGTGTAGCCATTCGATTGTGTGGTCCGTTTTACTTGTGCAACTTTTGACATGCCAGGTGCGAAAACAATGTGGAACAAACCCATTTTTTTCCCACGTATCGGCATTACCCATCAAAACATTAGTTACCATGCTACGTATCCCACCGGCTGTCGCCGAGAAATCGAAAGTGGAAAACCAATTAGCCGGGTTTAGTAGGATCGAGGTTTTGGATTTGTTGCTCGATTGCGGCTAATGCCTCTACCTCGAGTGTGGCCAGATAGGTTGGCACATCCACTACCTCCTCGGGCGTCACATGTTTTATTTCTTCTGCCACAGCCCGGTATGCTGTCCGGAAACTTTCTCCTGTCGTGCACATCCGATCATGAATGCGTTCGACGCTTCGAATAGCGCGGTATTCCTCACGCTGGAGTGACCCCTCGACTGCTTCAAGGTGTGGCAGTACATGTGCGAGGACACGTGTGCATTGGTCAAAATCATCCCATGCTGGCAGCAGTATTTCTTTCAAAAGTTGATAATCACGATGGTAACCAGATGGTAGGTTCATAGTCACTGCTATAATCTCGTTGGGAAGCATTTGCAAGCGGTTAAAACGAGCGCGCAGCAACTCGAAAACGTCGGGGTTTTGCTTGTGTGGCATAATGCTCGAGCCCGTCGAAAGCCAATTCGGTAATCGCAGCAAGCGATAGCCCGGTGAGAGAAAAAGCACGATGTCCATCGCTAGTCGCCCTAGGGTCGCTGACTGTGCCGCCAATGCACTGACTACGGCACGTTCTTGCTTGCCGCGGAGAAACTGCGCCGCTGCAGGACTGGCAACAGTCTGTGCGAAACCGAGCAGTGCAGTTGTACGCTTGCGGCAAATAGGAAAATTGCTACCGTAACCTGCTGCTGTGCCGAGAGGATTTTTGTTAGCCAGTTCGAAAGCAGGACGAGCAAACACGATATCCTCGAGCAATGACTCGGCAAAAGCAGCCATCCAGAGCGCAAACGTTGTCGGCATCGCTGCTTGCATGTGTGTCATACCTGGCATAAGCATCCCACGATGCACTTGTGCCCAATCGAGCATTACGCGTAACAGCTGGAGTGTCGAACTGATAGTGCTGGTAAGACGATCTCGCACATAGAGCGATAATGCTGTGAGCACTTGATCGTTGCGCGACCGTGCCGTGTGAATTTTTTCTCCTACAGTACCGAGTGCACGGATCAATTCAACTTCGAGCTGGGAATGAACATCCTCGATACCGTCTTCAATGCGAAATTCACCTTGATCTATACGCTTGCCAATACGTTCTAACTCGGCGATGAGCAGTGCGGCTTCGTCAGTTGTGATGATCCCAACGTCCCCGAGCATACGAGCATGAGCAATCGAGGCGCGAACGTCGTAGCGAGCCAGTGCAAGGTCGAGCTTCGGATCTTGCCCAATAGTGAATTGCTCAACGAGCGGATCGAGTTGAGAGTCGGGTTTCTCCCAAAGTTTCATTGTTCCTCCGTGGGTGTATGACGAAGTTCATCTGCCAGGGTCAACAGAAAATGCCGATAGCCGCCGATACCAGCACTTAATTCGTCGAGGGTGATGTACTCATCGGCAGTGTGTGATCGCTGCGAATCGCCCGGTCCCATTTTGATGCTTGGCATCGGCAGTAGCGCTTGATCGGAGAGTGTCGGTGATGCGTAGCACTCGATGCCGAGTTTTTCAGCAACGCGGACGAAAATGTGCCCTTCGGGGAGTCGGGAAGGACGCAGCCGCAGTGAGACACTTTCAATGCGCGAACGAATCTGGCGCTGCAGAACGTCGAGAATTTCTTCGTGTGTGTATGCGTCAGTCGTGCGAATGTCCACAGTAAACATGCAGCGATCAGGAACGACGTTGTGCTGCGAGCCACCAGAAATCATCGTTACAGTCACGCGAACGCGACCAAGTGCGGTGCTGGTGCGTTCGAATGGTTGTGTGTGTAGCCAGGCGATGTCGTCGAGTGCGATATCAATGGCATTGATGCCCGTACCGTGAGCAGCATGACCGGCGACACCTTCGGCAATGCAACGAACGACCATCAATCCGCGCTCGGCGATCGCCACGCGCATGGACGTCGGTTCACCCACAATCGCTGCTGTAATTGGCGGTAGTTGTGGCAGCAACGATGCAATTCCGCCCTCGCCACTGATTTCCTCTTCTGCAGTTGCAGCAAAAACGAGGTTGTAGGGAAGTCTCTCTCGTGCTAATTCAACAAATACTGTCGCTAAGGCGACTACGCTTGCACCGGCATCGTTGCTACCGAGACCGTAGAGCTTGCCATCTTCAATTGTCGCTGTGTGTGGATCTCGCTGCCAGCCAGCACATGGACGCACGGTGTCCAGATGCGAGTTGAGCAGAATTGTTGGAGCCAAATTGTCGAAGTGCAGAGACTGTGCCCAGACGTTATTCCCCAGGTGTTGCGGTTTGATGCCGTGTCGGAGCAAGAACGATGCGATGATGTCCGCACGCTCACATTCGTGGCCTGATGGAGCCGGTGTCGCAATTAACTGGCATAGCAGTGTGAGTGCGTCATTCATCGTGTTACTTCCTGCTGTGCAACGATGCGCGTGCCGAAACGGTGCGGGAGGGTCTCTGCACTAATGATCGCAACATCGACACCGCATTCAGCAGCAGATAGTGCCGCGTCAATTTTCGGTAAAATGCCGTCACGAGCAATACCACGTTCAACCAATGCGGCATAGCCTGCACGGTCAAGCTGTAGCATGATTTGACCATCGCTATTGCGGACACCTCCACTCGGTGTACACAGTGAAAGTTCAACAGAATGCCCATGTACTGCGAGCATGACAGCAATGGTTGCAGCGATTGTGTCTGCATTGGTATTGAGAAGATGTCCCCATCCATCGTGTGTGATTGGTGCGGCGACGAGAGTAAATCCCCGTTCGAGCAGTGACAGAAGCAACGAAGCATCGGAATGGACAGGATCGCCGACTAAACCAAAAGAGATCTCGCCGGTACGCTGCATAGAGCGGATTGTCCCTCCATCAAGAGCAGAAATTCCAACAGCACGAACACCAGCTGCTAACAGTGCAGCGACAAACCGCTTGTTGATTGCACCGGCAATTGTCATCACAAGAACTTCGAGCGTTGCTTCGTCAGTGATGCGGCGACCGTTGTGGAAGCGTGTTTCGATGCCAAGTCGTGCAGCAAGCTCCGTGGTTTGGCGCCCGCCGCCATGAACAATCACCAGTGGTTGTGGGAGGAGCGCAATTCGCCGTGCTATTGTGCGAATCTGTTCGTCTGTGCTGAGCAATTCCCCACCGATTTTGAGTACATGAAGAGATGTCATAACGACTCCAGCATGGTACGCAATACCGCTTGTGCTGCGGGAACACGATTTGCTGCCTGTTCGACAACGATCGAACGAGGCGAATCGAGCACTGCGTCACTGGCAATCATGTTGCGCCGAATTGGCAAACAGTGCATGAAATATCCTTCGCGTGTGAGAGCCATCTTTTCAGGTGTGATTTGCCAGCGCATGTCCTGCGATAGAATCTTGCCATAGTCACGATAGCTCGACCAGTTTTTGGCGTACACAAAGTCTGCGCCGTCAAGCGCTTCGTTCTGATCGGTCGTTATCGCTGCACCATTTGTGAAACGCTCGTCCAACTCATAGCCTGGAGGGTGAGCAATAACCACATCGTATCCCATTGCGAGTGTCCACTCGGCAAAAGAATTCGGTACAGCCTGTGGCAGTGCCTTGGGATGAGGTGCCCACGTAAGCACCACGCGTGGACGCTCGTAACGCTTGAATTGCTCAATGGTCATGATGTCTGCCAGTGATTGGAGTGGATGTCGCGTCGCTGATTCAAGGCTGACAATCGGAACGCCCGAAAGCTCGGCGAAACGCTCAAGCACTGTTTCGGCGTAGTCTTCCAACCGATCGTGCAAGCGTGCGAATGCACGAATGCCGAGCACGTCAACATAGCGACCCATTACTGCCGCAGCCTCACGGATATGCTCAGCTGCAGCAGCGTCCATAATCGTACCATCGCGTGTTTCGAGCGTCCACACATCTGCTCCAACAGTCATTGCGACAACGTCCATACCAAGCAGCGAGGCAGCACGGTGAGTACTCACACGTGTTCGCAGGCTTGGATTGAAGAACACCATGCCAAGAATTCGTCCATTGCCGAGAGTGCGCCATGCGTGTGGTGAGTGCTTGCATTCGAACGCGCGCTCAATCAGGTGCTCGCGATCGGGTACGTCTGCAAGTTTTGTGAACTGTTTCATCATGAACTTTAAGTAGTGTTACCAACCAATTGCACGAAGGGGCAAACCGTCGCACTCATTGAATCCGAGTGCAAGATTCATGTTCTGTACTGCTTGCGCAGCAGCACCTTTGAGCAGATTGTCGAGTGTGCAGACGATAGCTGCAGATCCGCTGACAACTGTGGTATTAAGCACAGCGCGTGCGGTGCCAACCACGTACTTGAGATCAGGGATTCGGTCGCTGATTCTGACCATTGGGTGTGGTGTGTAATAGTCGCGATAGAGTTGGTCGAGTTCGTGCTCTTTCAGCGCTGTGTCGAAAACACATGTTGTCACAATGCCGCGAGTGAAACTGCCGCGATACGGCACGAAACGGAGCCTGGCAGATATCGCTAATGCTGTTGTTACCTCGGTCACATGTCGATGGCAGAGGATGCTGTACGGTTGTGCGTTTGCAAAGCGCCAGGAGAAATGTAGAGTCGGACTCATTTCTGCGCCTGCACCAGTGGAGCCTGTGATCCCACTTGCATCAATGGTAGCGGGGAGCTCACCGTTTTTTGCCAGCGGGAGGAGCGAAAGCAGCAGTGCTGTTGCAAAGCAACCGGGGTTTGCAATTCGCCGAGCAGCGCCAATGAGATCACGGTTGAGTTCCGGTGAGCCGTAAACAAATGCTGAATCAGCGCGGTGATCGCTGCTCAGGTCAATGACGATACTATCGAGCAGGTGGGGAAACTCGGCAAGTATTGGCTGCGCTGCACTGTGTGGCACCGCCAGGAACACCACGTCAGCATCGCCTGCAGGTGTAGCAACAAGCTTGATCTGACACACCCCAGCAAGATCAGGTGCAATCTGTGTAAGGGATGCTCCTGCGCGGGAGCGGCTGACGGCATAGGCGATTTCTACGTGCGGATGAAATGCCAAAATGCGCAATAATTCTATGCCGACAAAACCACTGGCACCAATGACACCGACACGAATCATTGCGTGCCCCCATTGACGGTGTGAAAGATGCGAACTTGTTGAGCCATGATCCGGGCAAAACCGCGAACGTCGTCGGCGTTCCAATCGGCGGCATGTTCACCATAGCTGCCAAAGCGGGCGTTCATTAGATCATGTGGCGAAGTAATTCCCTCCAGCTCGAAGCGTTTCGGGGCGAGTCGTACGACAACGCTGCCGGTGACTGTACGCTGGGTATCGGTGAGAAACGCTTCAATTGCCCGCAGCGACGGCTCTTCGAACATACCTTCATGGAGCAGTTGACCGTACCAGAGCGCAAGCTGTTCTTTGAGTATCAACTGCCACTTGGTAAGCGTGTGCTTTTCGAGAAGGTGATGTGCTGCGATGGTGACCAGTGGCGCTGCTGCCTGGAATCCGACGCGTCCTTTGGTACCGATGATCGTATCGCCGACGTGAATGCCGCGACCAATCCCAAGCGGGGCTGCCAGATGCTCCAGCGCGGCGATTGCCTCGAGCGGATGTCTGTAGTGCTTCTCGTCGAGAGCGAAGAGTTCGCCGCACTTGAAATGGAGCGTAATGCGCTGCTCGCTCTGCGCGGTCAATGGGGTTGGATATGCGTCATCGGGTAGTGGTTCATGCGACGTGAGAGTTTGGCGCCCGCCGACGGTTATTCCCCAAATGCCACGATTGATCGAGTATGGCGGACGATCATGCTCGAGAGCTACACCGTGTGCGTGTAAAAACTCCAACGCTTCATGGCGTGAAACGTTGCCATCGCGAACTGGTGTGAGGATTTCAATGTTGGGCGCGAGAATATGCCACGCAGCATCGAAGCGAATTTGATCGTTACCCGCACCGGTGCTACCATGCGCCAGCGCGTCGGCACCCATTGAACGTGCGTATGCAGCAAGCAAACGTGCTTGGATAGCACGCTCTGCACTGACCGAGAGTGGATAGGTCCCATAGCGCAGCACATTGCCGAACACCAAATAGCGCAGGCATTGATCGTAGAGAGGCTTTGTTCCATTGAGTGTGGCGTGGGATGATGCACCAAGCGAATGCGCACGCTCTTCAATTGCACTAAGTTCGTCGGCGGTGAATCCGCCAGTGTCCACAGTAACAGTGTGAACAGCAAAACCGCGCTCGCGCAAGAACAACAGGCAATATGTTGTGTCTAAACCGCCGCTAAAAGCGAGAACGACTTTTCTCACGGTTGCTCAGCTGTTGGTGATTGGGAAACAAGTGGTAATGGATGCTCGATATGCTCAAGCGGATCGTAGAGTAAACCGGTGCATAGGCACATTGTGCGCCCAGTTCGCTGCAGGATGTCGTAGTTACGGCATGATTGGCACCCACGCCAGAATTCATCGTCGCTTGTGAGTTCAGAAAAGTGTACGGGACGAAAACCAATCTCGCTGTTGAGTTTGAGGACAGCAGCACTCGTGGTAATGCTGAAAATTTTCGCTGTCGGATAGAGCTTGCGAGATAACGCAAAGGCTGCCCATTTGATACGGCGTGCGATGCCATGTCGGCGATAGGAAGGTGCAACAATAAGACCCGAATTGGCAACGTATCGTCCATGCTCCCATGTTTCGATGTAACAAAAGCCAACAAGTTCGCCGGTGTAGTGCGCGATGATTGCTTTCCCTTCGCGCATTTTTTGGCGAATGTAATCCGGGGGACGCCGCGCGATACCTGTGCCGCGTTGCAATGCCGATTGCTCGATAAGCTCTGATATCCGCTCGGCAAAATGCTCGTGCGAGTTAGTAGCAACTTCGACAGTGATGCTGTCTGCATCAAGGTCTGGTGGATTTGCGATGATTGTCTGTTCCATTGTGCCTCTACGTCGTACAACAAAAACAAATGCCGCTTCCTGGTTGGCACAGGAAGCGGCGCGATTGTGTGTCGTTTTTTGGTTAGTGTGCTCTGGCTATCATGATGTAATCACTCGACTCGCCGACAACGCGCGTGCTATCCTGTGCCACTGGTGGCAGGATCGTCGCACGTGTCGTCGTCGAATCGAGCAGAACAAACGCATACTCAAAGTACTTGAACAAAAACGGCTACAAAATCGGGGCGCGAATATACGGCACTATATTGCTAATTGTACCTATGCGGCACGTTCTGTATTGATATCGCCTTCCTCCGTGTGGGTACTTGGCACACAGAGTCGCTGCATTGTTTAAAAAGACGTGCACAATGAAGTATTGACGCTCACTGCACGCGTCACCGGAAGTGTGTCAAAGAAGTGTTGTAGTATTGAGTGACGCTGTATTTTTGTTTTGCTCTCACCAATGAAGAGGTTCCCCCAAATGCCATCAACCGTAATTTTATCGGCAGCGCGGACACCGATCGGTGCATTCATGGGTTCACTGTCATCGCTGGCGGCACCACAACTCGGCGCGATTGCAATAGAGGCAGCACTTCGGCGCGCAGACGTTGCCCCGGAGCATGTGGACGAAGTCGTTATGGGCAACGTCCTGACTGCCGGCGTCGGGCAGGCACCAGCACGACAGGCAGCGCTTGCTGCTGGATTACCGAAGACGACACCGTGTACGACGATCAACAAAGTTTGTGGGAGTGGATTAAAAGCGGTTATGCTTGCTGATCAAGCGATTCGTTGTGGCGATGCGGAGGTCATTATCGCTGGCGGACAAGAATCCATGAGCAATGCGCCATATCTATTACCGAAAGGGCGAACAGGCTACCGCTACGGGCATGGTCAAGTACTTGACTCGATGTTGCTTGATGGATTGACCGATGCATATCAGCCACACGCGATGGGAGCCTTTGCTGATCGCTGTGCTGCCGAATGCAATATCTCCCGCGCTGAGCAGGATGAATATGCCATCGAAAGTTATCGTCGCGCCCTTTATGCGCAGGAGCTGGGATACTTTGCTGATGAGATTGTGCCGGTGACTGTTGCTTCAGGGAAAACAGAAACTGTCGTTGCACTCGATGAAGAACCACAGAAGGTCAAGTTTGAAAAAATCCCTGAACTCAAGCCAGTGTTCACCAAAGACGGGACAGTAACAGCCGCCAATGCCAGTTCGATCGACGATGGCGCTGCTGCACTTGTTCTTGCTAGCGATGAATGGGCACTCACTCATGGTAAAGTTGCGATGGCGCGCATCGTTGCACAAGCTATGTATGCTCATGATCCAGCAGACTTCAATACTGCACCAATCTACAGCATCGAGCGATTGCTGGCAAAAGTGGGGATGACTGTCGGCGATGTTGACCTGTTCGAAATCAATGAAGCATTCGCTGTAACAGCCCTGGCGGCGAAAAAGCAGCTCGGCATTCCGCTCGAGAAACTCAACGTCCATGGGGGAGCGGTTGCACTTGGGCATCCAATTGGCGCCAGTGGTGCACGGATCTTGACGACGCTGCTGTACGCTCTGCGCCGCTATAGCAAGCGTTATGGTGTTGCTGCGCTCTGCATCGGCGGCGGTGAAGCGACGGCTGTATTGGTTGAGATGCTCGACTAAAAACACTACACGTACACTGGCGATGACACTACCACGACGTGTTACCCTCATTCGGGGCGATGGTATTGGTCCGGAGATTACCAATGCTGTCGTTAGCATCTTTGACGCTGCACGCGTTCCCATCGAGTGGGAAGAAGCAGATGCTGGCTTGGCATGTTATCAGAAACACGGCACGCCGCTTCCTCAGGAAACACTCGAGTCGATTTTGCGCAATGGTGTTGCACTCAAAGGTCCGACAACCACACCCGTTGGCGAAGGATTTAAAAGCGTCAATGTTACCATCCGCAAGGCGCTCGACCTGTTTGCGAACGTGCGACCGACGAAATCGCTGCCGGGTGTGGTCACGCGTTTCGGTAATGTTGATATTATCGTCGTGCGGGAGAACATCGAGGATACGTACGGTGCTATCGAGCACCGCCAAACCCCAGATGTAGCGCAGACATTGCGCATCATTACACGGCAGGGAAGTATGCTTGTACACCGCTATGCATTCGAGATGGCGCGGCAGCTTGGTCGGCGTCGTGTCACCTGCGTCCACAAAGCCAATATTCACAAGCACGGCGACGGATTATTTCTGGAATGCTTTCGCGCTGTCGCGAGCGATTATCCTGATATCGTTGCTGATGATCTCATTGTTGACAATGCCTGCATGCAGTTAGTCGTGCGGCCAGAAACATTCGATGTCCTTGTGCTACCGAATCTATTCGGCGATATTGTTAGCGATTTGTGTGCTGGCTTGGTTGGAGGACTCGGTGTTGCGCCTGGTGGGAACATCGGCCGCCACCATGCTGTGTTCGAAGCAGTTCATGGCTCTGCGCCGGATATTGCAGGAAAAGGAGTTGCCAACCCGACAGCGTTGCTACTATCAGCATTGCAAATGCTCGATCATCTCGGGATGAGCAGCTATGCACGCTATATCGAACATGCGCTTACTGCGACGCTTAAGGCTAATATCCGCACGCGCGATCTTGGTGGTGTTGCCACTACGCGCGAGTTCACTGAAGCAATCATTGCACGATTGGCGGAAGTACCTGCGCACGCCGAGCATGAGTACAGCCGTGTCATTACTGTTCCTGAACCGCCGCCACCGACGTCGGGATTGAACTGGTCGCTTGTTGGTGCTGATGTGTTTGTGGAGTGGAATGATATTGCCCACTTACCAGCGATGCCGGAACAGGTTGCGCGGCTCTCGCTTCGGATGATGTCCAATCGCGGCACAAAGGTGTATCCTCCACCGACACCGCCCATCACAATGGTCAACTGGTACCGCTGCCGTTACCTGGCAAGCCAGCCGATTGATGTGGCAGATGTCCACGCATTGCTCGAGGAGCTTCGGCAGCGCGGTATTCGGTGGATGCAGGTAGAGCTTCTTTGTGCTGATGGCGATACCCCAATGTTTTCTAAAGCACAAGGTGAATAATGACGGTACACCGAACATTTGATACATTCGATCAATTGCCGTATCAACGACCGAGCTACGACGCATTCGTCACGCAATGGAACGATTCGCTCGATCGCTTTCGTAAGGCAGCGAGTGCTGAAGAGCAATCAGATCTGCTCGGAGCAATGAATGCGATGCGTGTAGAACTCGATACTGCATCAACGATTGTTTCGATTCGGCATTCCTGTGATACTGGTGACCAGTTCTACAGCGACGAGCAGAAGTACATGGATACTATACGTCCGCTTGTCGCTGAACATGTCAATGACTTGTACCGAGCACTCATTGGATCGCCGTTTCGCAGTCAACTTGAACAGCGGTGGGGGGTGCAGTTATTCCGTATTGCAGAGATATCCATCCGCTGTCAATCGCCGGATGTCATCGAGCTATTGCAGCGCGAAAACGAGCTGGCAACCGAGTATCAGAAACTGCTTGCCTCGGCGGAGATTCTTTTCGACGGTAAGACGTTGAACCTATCGAGTATTGTGCCCTATTTGCAACATACCGATCGCTCGGTACGGCGTGCGGCATCGGATGCTAAATGGGAGTTTTTCCGTGCCAATGCTGCCGAGCTGGATCGACTCTACGACGAGTTGGTCCGTGTGCGTACCGAGATCGCGCAGCGATTGGGGTATCGTTCCTTTACTGAGTTGGGCTACATGCGCATGTTGCGCTCCGACTACACAGCTGCTGATGTGGCACGTTATCGGCAGTACGTGTTGCAGTACATCGTGCCGATCGTTGTACGGTTGCGCCAACGCCAAGCGATGCGGCTTGGTCTGGAGCGACTGACATACTACGACGAGCCGCTGCACTACCGAAGCGGCAATCCCACACCCAAAGGTGATCCTGACTGGATCATCGCACAAGCCGAGCAAATGTACAAAGAAATGTCGCCGGAAACCCACCAGTTCTTCCAGCTCATGCACGAGCGTCGCCTCATGGATTTATTGACACGTCCCCGCAAAGCGACCGGCGGCTACTGCACATTTTTGGCAGCATATGGTGCGCCGTTCATTTTTGCAAACTTCAACGGCACAGCACATGATGTCGATGTGCTCACCCATGAATTCGGTCATGCCTTTCAATGTTACTCGAGCCGGCATCACGCAGCACCCGAATATTGGTTCCCGACCTATGAGGCATGCGAAATCCACTCGATGAGCATGGAGTTTTTCGCCTGGCCATGGATCAAGCGCTTCTTTGGCGAGGACGAAGACAAATATCAGTTCCAGCACTTGAGTGGTGCGCTGTTGTTTCTGCCGTATGCGACGCTGGTGGATCACTTCCAGCATGAAGTGTATGACAATCCGACTATGACATCTGAAGAACGTAAGCAATGCTGGCGCCGCTTAGAACAGCAGTATCTCCCATTCCGTGACTATGATGGCAATGAATTTCTCGAATCGGGGGTTGTCTGGCAGCAACAGCGGCACATCTACGAATCGCCGTTCTACTACATTGACTATGCGTTAGCACAAGTGTGTGCGTTGCAGTTTTGGGTTCGCGCCAAAACTGATCGCACAAGTGCCTGGACGGACTATCTCGAATTATGTCGAGCTGGTGGTACACGCTCGTTTACTGAATTGGTGGCACTGGCGCATCTGCACTCGCCATTCGATGAACGAAGTTTTACCGATATTATCGGCGATATTACTGCGCGACTCGATGGTGTACCCGATTCTCACTTTGACTGATCAAGGTTGCCAGCAATGGAAAAATTTCTGGTCATAGATATTGAAACGTCGCCGCTTGAATGGGAGAGCTTCGATGAAATGCAGCAAGCGTATTTGCTTGCACGAGCGGAGACCCCCTTAGAGCAAGAAGAACGTAAAAAACAAATGGCGCTGGCGCCTCTGACGGGATTTGTTGTGTGTATTGGGCTGTACTTGGTCGAACGGGATAAACAGTCCGTTGTTGAGCGCAAGCGTATCTGTTTGATGAACGATCGAAGTGACGCTGATCGTCGCGGGGATGCTATCGAGTTAACGAGTGGGGGTAAACTCTATACTTACTCCGAGCGCGCAATTCTCCGCGATTTTTGGAACTACCTTCGTACTGATGAGTGCAAAGGTGCACACTACATTACTTTCAATGGACGAATGTTCGACTTTCCGTTTTTGATGCTCCGTTCGGCAGTACTGGGTGTGCGTCCCTCGGAGAATTTGTTGCGTGGGACGCGCTATTCCTACGAACACCACACCGATCTGCTTGATGAGTTCACTTTTTATATGCCGCAATCGATAGGTGCAACACGTCGGTACAATCTTGACTTTCTGACTAAAGCGTTTGGGATCATTTCCCCGAAAAGTCACGGTGTGGACGGCACTAAAGTTGCTGCACTTTATGCCGAGGGTGAATATGCAACAATTGCCGAGTATTGCCTGGCAGACGTAGTTGCAACTTGGCAGCTCTACCAAGTTTGGGAGCGATACCTTAAGTTTTAGTCTGGTGCTGTTCCCACCAATACTGGGCGGCTTCAGCAGCAGCCACCACAATCAGTGCAGTGTAATACATCCACAGCGCGGCGACCACCACAAGTGAAAATGTTCCGTACACTGCACCGAGCGAACGAGCATGTTCAATGTATACCGTAAAAACAAGGCGAGCGAGTTCCCACAGCCCAAGCGCCACGATGCTTGCCCGAATAATGATGAATAGCGGCTGCGGTCGGCTTGGCACAAAATGGTAGAGGAGATACATAAGCACAAATGCTCCGAGGACATTTGCTCCAAAACCGATCCATCCGGACAGATGCAACTGTTCCAGTAGCGGCACTGCTTCGGTCAAGTTCGAACTCAGCAACGAAAGCAACGGTGTTACTAATAACATTGCGACGACTATCGCTACCAGTACCAGTGTCAGGAGCACGTCGCGCAATTTGTACCATACAAACGAACCTGGTGTTGGGATGCTAAAGATTGCGTTGAGTGCTGTGCGAAGCGAGCTCAATAGTGCGGATGCCATCCACAACAACACAGCGCTAGCAACAATTGTTGCCGTTAGTGCATAGGTGCGAACGCGATCAAGTTCAGCAACAAGACGGTCGAGTAAGGCAGCTACCTGCTGCGTTGGGGGTAGTACGCCCGCGACCGTATCGGTGATTGCTGCGCGGACATCTTCCGGCGGTAGTACGAGCGATGCGACAACAATGACCAAGCCCAGCAGCGGCAACACGCAGAGCAATACGTTGAACGCGATTCCTGCCGCTATAAGGAAAACATGCCGGCGCTCAAGCCGCTCGACGATGGCAGTTGCATGCTGCCAATAACGATACACCAATTGCCGGAGCGCAAAGCGCTCAATGAGTGATCGCACGGATGTAGTTGTCTTCGACTTTTTCCCAGTTGACGACATTCCACCAGGCCTTAATATAGTCAGCGCGTCGGTTCTGATACTTGAGGTAATAGGCGTGCTCCCACACGTCAAGTCCCATGATGGGTACAACACCCCAGGGCGAAAGTTTATGCTGATTTTCTGCTTGGAGGACGATCAAACGTCCATCGTTCGGTCGCACATGGAGCAACGCCCAGCCGCTACCTTCTACGGCTGCTGCTGCTGCGCTGAAGTGTGCGCGAAATGCTTCGACCGAGCCGAAACTGTCCTTGAGTGCTGATTCCAGCCTTGGTGGAATTTTGCTGCCACCCCCTTTTGTGGGTGCTGCCATAATTTCCCAAAACATCGAGTGTAAAAAATGCCCGCCGCCGTTGAATGCTGCTTTCTTCGACCAGTACTCGACAGTTGAATAATCGCCGCCTGCACGCGCTTTTGCCAGCTCTGCCTCGGCTTTGTTGAGACCGTCTACGTATGCCTGGTGGTGCTTGGAATGGTGAATTTCCATTGTCTTGGCGTCAATGTATGGCTCCAGCGCGTCGTACGGATAGGGAAGCGGAGGGAGGACGTGTTGAGTCTGCTGGGCGTTGTTTTTTGCCATTGCCGTTGGCGAAACTGCAAAAGCTGTTGCGGCAGCTAACCCAAATTCGACAAATTGGCGACGATTCATGGTGAAACTCTCTGATTAGTGCAACAATTCATGCAAGACCAACTAATTTGCGCAAGGAGAGAACTTCTTGTCGGCTTAGATGACGGTATTCGCCACGTGCTAACCCGCGCACACTGATCGTGCCGTAGCGGTTCCGATGCAACTTGCGAACCGCATAGTCGAAATGCTCGAACAGCCGACGCACCTCGCGGTTTTTGCCTTCTCGCAAAATGATACACACCTGCCGGGCATCCTTGGGTGATATGATTACCTCTGCTGGTCCGGTCGTGTCATTATCGAGTTTGATGCCACGAGCAATTTCTGCAGCATGGCGTGGGTCGAGTGGCTTATCCAGTCCGACGAGATATTCTCGCTCAACACCGTAGCGTGGATGCGTCAATCGAGCAGCAAGTTCACCATCATTGGTCAGGAGCAAAACACCAGTTGTATTCCGATCGAGTCGCCCGACGGGATAGATGCGCGTTTTGAGCGGCACTAAATCGAGCACGGTTTTACGGCCACGTTCATCATGGGTAGTTGTAATGTAGTCTTTGGGTTTGTTGAGTACAAGGTATGTCAAGTGCTTGTAGGGTGAGACGGGTTTCCCCTCGACGGTGATCAAATCTCCTGGATGCACTTTGGCGCCAAGTTCGGTGACGACGCAACCATTGACTTTGACGGCGCCACTGGCGATCAATTCATCGGCTTTTCGACGCGATGCGATCCCGGCATCGGCGAGAAACTTATTGAGCCGAATATGCTGGTCCTTGTGCTCGTGCGATGGGGTAGATTTCATGCAAGGGAGCTTTGAACAATTGTGCGAACTCGCTCAAAGACGTCTTCTACTACAATGGAGTGCATGCAGTCGAGTGTACCTCGCGGGCATTGCCGTCGCCCGTGATCGGTACACGGTCTGCACGGGAGCGGCGGCGGTTCGACAACGACTGAAGCCGGTGCCCGTGGCGCAAAACCGAATTCAGGGATGGTTGAACCGAAGATCGTCACTGTTGGGCATGCTGCCAACGTTGCCAAGTGTGTCGGTGCGCTATCGTTGGCAATGAGCACGGAACAGTGGCGAAGAAATGCAACAGTTTCTGCAGGATCGAGCGTACCAGCGAACGAAACACCACCACTGCGTGCGGCTAATTGTTTGCACAATGCAATATCCGCACTGCCACCGATGAATGCTACCGATAAACCTTCACTGCGCAGGCGAAGAGCGACATCTGCAAATCGCTGGGGAAGCCAGCGTTTTGTTTCCCACACAGCACCCGGAGCAATTGCCGCTATTGGTCTGTTGCCACATTGTGCAACGGCTTCATCGCAACGTTGCTGCTGCTGGTTGTCGAGTTGAAGCCTCAGTGGTAGTGAGGGGGGTGGTGGCTCGATCCCGAGCGCAGATAGGAGAGAAGCATTACGTTCGATTTCGTGCCACTTGGTTCGATAGGGGACGCAGTGAGTCAGGAGCCACCGTCCTTGTGCGGTCTCGAATCCGATCCGGATTGGTGCTCCGCAGGCACGGGCAACGAACGCTGTCCGTATGCTCCGCTGCAAACACAGCGTAATGGTGACGTGTTGCTGCTTGAGTTGCTGAGCAATGCGACGTATGCCTCCTATGCCACGATCGCGTCCTCGCTTGTCGAAAACAATCGTGCGACTGATGGCAGAATTGGCGCGAGCTAAGCGCTCACTGTCTGGACGGCAAACGAAAACAATTTCCGATTGAGGAAAGGCGCGATGCACTTGGTCAGCGAGAATCATGCTCAGTGCAGCATCGCCCAAGAATGCTGTTTGAATGAGCGCGATGGTTGTTGGCATAACATGTGCAATTTACACCGGATGCGTAATTTGCGGGCGGAGTTGTTCCATCTATCGCATGTGCAGCAATGGCAGTCGCAGCGCCGATCAACTTTCTCCAGTGGATCGAGGAACATCGCCACCTCCTTAAACCACCAGTAGGCAATCAATGCATCTATGACAGCGGTGACTTCATTGTGATGGTGGTGGGTGGACCGAATTCACGTAAAGATTATCACTATGAGGAGGGAGAGGAATTGTTCTACCAAATTGAGGGTGATATCACGGTCAAGATTATTGACGATGGCACACCACGCGACGTTCACATCCGCCAAGGTGACATGTTTTTACTACCAGCACGCGTGCCCCATTCGCCGCAACGTGGTGCCAATACGGTTGGTTTGGTTATTGAGCGCAAGCGCCATTCAAATGAGCTTGACGGTTTCATGTGGTTCTGTGAGCAGTGCGGAGAAAAGCTCTACGAAGAGTTTCTGCATGTCTCTGATATTGTCAAACAGCTGCCGCCGATTTTTGAGCGATTCTACGGTAGCATTGAGAATCGCACGTGTAAGCGCTGTGGTGCAGTGATGGAGCCACCTGCACCACCGAAAGCCTGATTGAGTCGGTACGCTATGCCGCGCATTGATATTCATGCTCATATCATGCCCGAACGGTGGGAGCCGCTCCACGAACGATTCGGGTATGGTGGCTTTATCGTCTTGGATCACTACCGCGACGGCGCCGCGCGGATGATGCGCGACGATGGGACCTTTTTTCGCGACGTTGGTCGCAATGCGTGGGACCCCGCCGCCATCATCGAAGACATGGATTCCCATGGTGTCGATATCATGGTTCTCTGCACGGTCCCAGTATTGTTCTACTACTGGGCAAAACCTGAGCATACGCTCCAGTGGGCGCAATTTGTCAATGATCATTTAGCATCAGTCGTCGAGCGCTTCCCTGATCGGTTTATTGCACTTGGAACGGTGCCGCTTCAAGATACCGAGCTTGCAATCGCAGAAATGGAGCGCTGCATACGCCAGCTTGGTATGCCAGGCATCGAAATTGGATCGAATGTCAACGGCGTCAATCTCGATAATGAACAACTCTTTCCTTTCTACCAAGCAGCAGAGTCATTAGGTTGTGCGCTGCTTGTTCACCCCTGGAACATGCTCGGTGCTGATCGGCTTGGGCGTTACTGGGGAGAGTGGCTCGTTGGAATGCCTGCCGAGACAGCACTGGCAATTCATTCGTGCATCTGTGGTGGCGTCTTTGATCGCTTCCCACGACTCCGAATGCTGTTTGCGCATGCAGGGGGAGCATTCCCCTTTACGCTCGGTCGAATTTCCCATGGCTGGCGCGCTCGACCTGATTTGTGTAATGTTAATAAGACACGAGATCCACGCGACTATGCAGGACATTTCTGGGTCGATAGCATAACCCACGACGGTCGTGCGCTGGAGTTCTTGCTCAATGTTATTGGTCCTGAGCGTGTCGCAATGGGTAGCGACTATCCTTTCCCGCTTGGTGATCTGGAACATGGGCGGTTCATCGAAGAGCTTCCATTGCCCAGCGAAACAAAAGAGCGCATTTTTTGGAAAAATGCGCTCGACTTTCTTGGACTTGACAGAATGCGCCTTGCTCGTTATGGCAGCAATGCTGCCAATGAATCTTCGCTTCGCACCAGCGGAGATAACCGAACAAGTGCATAACGCAATGCTACGGATCCATCGATACTGGGCAACACTGCCAATGCAATGTCATGATCAGCAATATGCAAGCGGTGTGCACGAAGCGCGGTACTGAAGCTGGGGAATTCCTCGATAACGCTAAATGCACTCGCCTCAGCGCGGTAAGGCTGGTAATGCATACCGATAAACAGTAATGCCAACGAATCACTTACAATATCGGACGGTGTGAATCCTTCGGCACGGACGATACCTAAACGGAGATTCAGCGCATTGGCTGCAGCATATGACAAATCGAGCACACGGCGCTTGGCATAGGGTCCCCGGTCGTTGATTTCGACGAGCAGGCACTCTCCGTTTTGTGGATTCATGACACGAAGAATCGAGCCGAATGGGAGCTTTCGGTGTGCAGCGGTGAATTCGTACATGTTGAAGCGTCCGCCATGCGCGGTGCGACGACCGTGAAACGCATGAGCATAGTACGATGCAACTCCTTCGAACGCAACCGTAAATTGTGCCTGCTCGATACGTGGTACCGGCGGCGACGCTATAGGCACACTATCACTTGCTGCCGCGATACTGAGCTTCGACAGCAGCACGACAGCACTAGCTACAGCGATGAGCGTCGCTGCGGGGATGCTCACCAGTCGAACACGGTATCGTGTCCACTGTGTGGGTACCTGCATGGCGCTCTCTCTTGATGAAACAGCTTGGATGTACCCCTATTGGGGCATACAAAGCTACGAAAACAATAATGAAGACAAAATGAATCATCAAACTTGGATTCTGAACGTGGGGTAACGAGTCTTCTAACTGATGTACTGAATATCTGACTATTGATGCAGAACGTGTTCCGACATCTATTGTGGTGTTTAGTCAAGACCCTGAACTGCGTTCAGATTGACCAGTGAAGTAACGTGCGTGTAATCGTGACTATTTATCCACCACGCGGTAAATATCGGGAAGATTCCGTCCCAGTTCGTTGTAGTCAAGCCCATACCCGACGACAAATACGGGCGGAATTTCGATTCCCACATAGTCAAGCGGAACTCGTCCGCCATGGACGGCAGGCTTCGAGAGTAGCGTTGCGACAGCGATTGAACGCGGTGAGAATTGCTCCAGATGAGCAACAAGTGCTGCAAGCGTGGTACCACTGTCGGCAATGTCTTCGACAACGATAACATCACAATCTTGAACACTACGGAGCGTACCATCGAGTTCAACTGTCCCAGAACTACGCATTGCTGCGCCGTAGCTGGATGCCCGCACAAATTCAATGCGAAGCGGAATACGCAGCATCCGCACCAAATCAGCAGCGAACAACAATGCGCCTTTGAGAACAATGACGAGTACGACCTGACGACCACTGTAGTCACGCTCAATCTGGGCGGCAATCTTTTCGACTGCACGAGCAATCTCGTCGCGCTCGATAAAACATTCGAACGTGCGGTTATGGAGAGTTACGCGACGTTGTTCAAGTTCGTTGGAAGGTTGCACGGATGATGCGTCGTGTTTCATTCGTCAGTTTGAACATTTCGCTCATACGGTAGCCGCAGAGCCAGACAATGCTATCGGTGGTTGATAGGACGGCAGCAGTACGGCGGTCGTGTTCACTGACTTTGGCATTTGTCAGGTAATCAGCAACGAGTACGCGCTCGCCATGCATACCGATCGGTGCAAAACGGTCTCCTGCTTGCCAGGTGCGCAAGAACAGGCGATAGGGGAGCTTGTCATAGTCGAAATACTCGATGTTCGGGTCAGTACCAAGCCGGACGTCGTTACGACTGACTTCTTCGAGCGTAATTGAGAAGCGTCCGATCGAGTAAGTGCCAAGCTTGAAAATGGGAAGATATACCGCTTGTTCTGCTTGCTCATCGCTAAGAACGATAGCGTGACGATCGGCGAGTGCTTCGATTCCACCGATGACACTGTGGCGTGTCCCAATGTCTGCGGTAAGTATGCCGAGTACACGCTCGACAGCTGCGCGTGATACTGCCTTCCCAGCAGTTAATTCGCCGATGGCGCGTTCGATGATTTCCCCTTGAACAAATGGATGTAGGTGCACTAATTGCGTGCGATCGAGCTCGACTCTGCCATCCCGAACCGTTGCAATTTGCGCATATGTGCTTTCAAGAAGAGATTCGATAAAACCATCCGCTTGCCGTAGAAGGGCTGCCGTCCGAGCAAGTGTCTCGACAATACGTGGATTGAAGTGCTCTTTGAGTGTTGGTAAAATGTCGAGACGAAGACGGTTCCGCCGGTACGCACGCTCGGTATTTGAGCTGTCTTCAACCCAGCGGAGGTTGCGGGCATTTGCATAGGATACAATTTCTTCCCGTGTGATCCCCAAGAGCGGTCGAATCAGTTGTGCTTTTTTTGTCAGCGGCCGTTTCGGCGGAATAGACGAAAGTCCTGTTAGCCCGGAGCCACGAAAGAGATTCAGTAGTAACGTCTCTGCGGTGTCGTCCGCAGTATGCGCAACTGCGCAGTACTGTGCATGAACAGTGCCGCACATCTGGCGCAGGAAACGATACCGCAGCTCGCGTGCGGCTTCCTCGATACCGAGCCGATGCTGACGGGCAAATGACTCTGTCTCGACATGTGTAATATGGCACGAAAGATCATAGTGCTTGGCAACTGAACGCACAAATGCCTCATCGCGGTCGGACTCACCGCTACGCAATCGGTGATTGACGTGTGCGATGTGGAGTGCGTAGCCGTGCTCATATGACAAAATGAAAAGCACATCCAGCAAGACAATGGAATCGATACCACCGCTGAGAGCAACAACAATCGTGGCACCTGTTTCTACCGCTAACTCATTACGGAGTGTTCGCTCGATTCGCTCGATAAAAGACACACAGTCATTGGGAATGTCTGGCATCTGAACAAGGTCGCGCACAACAAATACGCGACGTGGTTGTCGTGGGCGTTGTTGTTCGCGCAAGCGGGGATAAGTAGGAGTGGATTTCTGTTGTGCGCTTGTAGTCTGGTGCGGTCCAGCGGATAGTGGCAGCTCCTTTTGTTCGCTCGTGGTTGCTTGGGACTCAGGATGCTGCGGAGCAGAAGCAGCGTCAGCAGTATTTTGACGCTGCTTGCCACGATTACGGCGGCGTCGACGAGATCGTTTGCTGTCAGGTACTTGCTGTGGAGGGGGTGTTTGCGAACCGTTTGTAATCTCTGCTTGTTCGATTCGGTTGCTCGGTGGTGTATCTGCATCTTTCTCTCTGTTGCTTGGTCGAGCAGCTGGTTGCAAGTCAGATGATTCTGGAGCAGCTGTCGGCGTAATCTGTTTCTGCTGAGATTGTCGGGAGCGTCCTTTGGATCGGGAATGTTTCTGGGATTCTGAAGACTCTACTTGTGATGTTGCTGTCGATGCCTGTCCTGCGTGAGGTAGATTGTCGGCACGCTGTTTACCTGTTGCGTCAGATTTGGATGGCGCGGTGTTACCGTTGCGGGTCTGTTCGGCCGATGATGTCGCTTGTGTATTATTGACATCGGTTGCTTTCCGACGTGTGCGTCGAACAGAACGAGATTGGGGAGCTTCGTGTTGCTCTGTTTGTTCTGCGGCTTGCGCAGGGCGTTGTTTTTTTCGCGTTGTTGGCATACAGAATAGCTCAGCTCAAAACACGATTATGCACGATTCGGAGCACTGGTAGAATGCTCCCATAGCTCTGCTAAGAAAATTTCTCGCTGCAAATACACACTAGCGCCCAAGAGAGCGATTGCCCATCCGCGCCAGCCTGCTCGATACCCACGTTTGAATACAAAACTTTTTAAGAAGCGAAGAAATGCTCGCAGCAATGCGTGTACAAACAGTGGTCGGCGTCCACGAGCAAATCGCATCTGAGCACCGAGCATACTATAGCGAATGTTTCGGCTCATGTGATCGCTTGTTGACAAGTACGAGTAATGCAGAAGCTCTCCATCAAGCCGTTTGCGACGAGCGTCAGACTCGATAATGAGATGTTCGTGAACAAGATCATTACTCCACCGAGCAACGTCGCGACGGAACAACCGCCACTGGATGTCAGGATACCAATCGCTGCAACGAATCTCTGTGCCAATGTAGATCGGGATTCGCAGCAGTGCGTATGCATCAGCACTCCATTTACCTTTTTCACGGAGAATTATGTCCCGCAGTTGTGGCGAGAGCACTTCATCGGCGTCAAGTGAGAAAATGTATCGCCCGCGTGCTTGTTTATTGCCAAAGTTTTTCTGCTGACCGTAGGTGTCGAAAGAGCGCTGGAACCAGCGTACCAGCGGATGTGCACACGCAATCTGTTGTGTTGCATCGGTTGAGCCGCTATCAACGATGATGATTTCATCGGCGACGCCATTGAGTGCCTCCAGTGTGCGGGGTAGGCATTCTTGTTCATTGTAAGTGATGATAACCACCGACAGCTCCAAAGAGGGGCGGACGTCAGTCTCGTATCCCAAGGCAGAGGTCTCAGCAGGCATATGTTTCATCCATTGTTTCAATCTCTTCGAGTGGCAGCGAGCCGTACTGAGTTTGGAGTTCCTCGGCATATCGGAGCAAGCGCTCCTCGACCGGCAGGTAGGATTCGAATGCCATTAGCTCACGCCGAACGTTAGCCGCGTGAGGAAGGGCTTTGAGATAGCCCGCATAAAACTTGCGGAACTCGATAGTCGCTCGTCGTTCATCGCCGCAGTGCTCAATGAGGAGACAGAGGTGTTCCAAACACACCGCAATCCGCTCATCGGCACTCGGTAATGGTTCGGGTTGTCCCGTGCGGAGCAATGCCCTCGCTTGACGGAAGATAAACGGATTGCCAATGGCGGCGCGCCCAATCATCACGGCATCGCATCCAGTCTCGCGAAACGCACGCTGCACGTCCTGAGCACTCTTGACATCGCCATTGAGAATGACCGGTATTGACACAACATCTTTGACCCGTGCTACCCAAGACCAATCAGCAGAGCCACTGTGCCCCATATCACGTGTGCGACAGTGAATTGCCAATGCTGCAATACCAACATCTTCGAGCATCCGAGCAACATCACAGATGACAATCGACGTACGGTCCCACCCCAATCGAGTTTTGACCGTTACTGGTAGTGGTACTGCTTCAACTAACGCACGAGCCATTGCCACCATGCGCGGCGGGTCCTTGAGCAGAGCGGCGCCAGCATTGCGGGCGACGACGTTTTTCACCCAACAGCCACAGTTGATATCGAGAAAATCCGGATTACTTTGCATCGCTACACGTGCAGCCTCGACCATCGTCGGAATATCGCCACCGAAGATCTGCACGGCGATTGGGTGTTCTTCGGGCTGAATTTTGAGTTTTTGGAACGAGCGTGGCGCGTTGCGCACCAAGCCATCACTGGAAATGAATTCGGTGTAAACAATGTCGGCTCCGAAATGCCGGCAGATGCGGCGAAATGGGGAATCGCTCACATCCTCCATCGGGGCGAGCAAAATGCCTTGTTCGATATCGAGCGAGCCGATTTTCATTTTGTTTGATGCAAATTGCGCAACACAAAACTACAACGCTTCTGCCAGGCAAGCAGTGGCACCTCTGCACACGAAAGGCAGATGTCGTCCGTTTGTGCGCGTTGCTCAGCGTAACTTCGAGAGGACCTTTCCGACGACGCACGATGCAGTTTTTCAATCCACTCATGCTTTTGGGGCTGGCCGCAGCGGCAATCCCCATTCTGCTGCACCTGCTCAATCTCCGTAAGCTGCGACGTATCGATTTTAGCACCTTGCGCTTTCTGCATCAGCTGCAGCGGTCGCAAGTTCGACGCCTCAAAGTTCAGCAGTGGTTGCTGCTCGCGCTTCGAACTGGCATCGTTGTTTTCGCCGTGATTGCATTTGCTCGCCCGGTGATTACAACATCGCTGCCGATTCTCGGTGCGACAGTGCGCAGTAGTGTGGTGATTGTGCTGGATAATTCGCCAAGTATGGATTTACGTGATGAACAAGGGCAGCGTTTCCGTGTTGCAATTCGTAAAGCTCGCGCCATTGTCTCGGCACTGCGCAATGGGGATGAAGTAGCACTTGTGACGACTGGTGACTTGCTGGCTGGCAAGAGCGTCGAAATGACAACAGCTCTTGGTTCGGTGCTCGAGCAGCTTGAATCGCTGCCACTGGCTTACGGCAGTGTCTCGATCGATGAAATGCTCGGAGTTGCCCAGAGCCTGCTGGAATCTGCACACAACGCACATCGCGAATTGTACCTGATTGGAGACTTCCAGGCGCACATGTTTCGATGGAACGACTCGACACAGCAGCGTCTTCTTGCGGAACGCATAATCGTTGTTCCCGTCTCACAGCGACCGGTACTCGATCAGATCGATCTTGCAATAGATTCGGTCGATGCTGTCACACGTGTTATCGAACCTGGAAAGCCTATCGAGATCACCGCACGTATCCGAAACAATTCGACAAAGTCTGTAACAGGTGCTGTCGTGCGTTTGCAGTTCAACGGTACTCATGTCGCACAGCGCGCGCTGGATATACCTGCGCAACAGGTTCGCGTGCTGACTCTGCAAGCCCCAGCGCCAACTGATGGATTTATCGAAGCTGTTGTAGAACTCGAACCTGATGCCTCCGATGTCAACAACCGACGTTCGATGGCGTTTATCGTACCGCCAATGCCACGGGTGTTGCTGATTGGTTCGCAGAGCGATGTCGTCTATGTCGCTTCAGCACTGGAAGCTCTGAGCGAACATCGCTCACCGCTCGTGCGGCATGTAGAGCCAACAGCTCTCGGTACAGTAACGCTGGACGAATACGACGTGCTGGTACTGACCGAACCGCTCAGCTCCCCCAATATCGAGCGTGTGCGGGCGTATCTGGAAGCTGGGCGTGGTAATACCATCGTGTTTGCAAACAGCAGAGCAGCAGCCGTTCAACAACAGCGATTTGCTGCTGATTTGGGGTTAGGCAACATCGAGTTGCTACCGCCGCGTTCTGGGCAGCACTATCAGTTAGGGGATCTCGATTTGCGGCATCCGTTGTTCGCCGGTGTATTCCGTACAGAGTCCAGCGCACAGGCGATGCTCGAATCTCCTGCAATTGAACAGGCACTGGTAAGTAAATCCGGCGTCGTTCTCGTTGGACTTGAACATGGTGCATTTCTTAGCGAGCATGTCATTGGCTCTGGTCGGGCGATCTACTGCGCAGTGCCACCAACATTTGCATGGAGTGCGCTGCCAACGTCAGGATTATTCCCGATTATCGTCGCACGTGCAACGCTCTACTTATCGGCGAAAGAAGCAGTTGGTACAATGCTGACAGTCGGCGAGCGATGTCGCTTGCCTATACCGTCCCGGTATTCAATGAGCGATGTATTTCATGTTCGTGATGCAGCGGGGACACAAATAGCAGTAGGTTCAATCCGACTTGCAGGTAGTACGATAGTGGACCTCGGAACACAATTAGTACCCGGGTGCATTGTTGTTCGTGCTCAGCAGACGTCTGAACCCATTACTGCCGCGACAGTGAATATTCCATCGTCGGAAGCTGTGCAGAATCAGGTAGCGCCCGAGCGTGTTGTGTCGTATATTACATTCCGGGTTGGGAGTGAAGATGTCGAGTTAGCTACCGATGCCGCATTATTAGGAACTCTCGTCGCACGGCAGCGACAGCGAGCAGAACTATGGCCATGGCTTGCCAGCGCTGCAGTACTATGTGCACTTGGTGAAATGATTGTTGCTGGTCGGCTTGCACGTCGAACAGCAGCATAATGGAAGGCAGAACAGTTTTCGGCCGATGTGCCGATACATACAGACAAAGTTCAATACGTCGTATCTAAGCGACTGTGCGGACGGTTTACGCCCTTATTTTCTTGTATGCTGCAACTGCAGCGGTCGGGCAGGTTCAGCTTCGTGTGCC
The DNA here is from genome assembly GCA_026416585.1 of Chlorobiota bacterium. GTDB lineage: Bacteria > Bacteroidota > Ignavibacteria > Kapaibacteriales > NICIL-2 > NICIL-2. Next base: position 35,409 of record JAOAEV010000044.1, read on the forward strand.
GAGTCCGGAGCAAGTGATTTATCCGGGACGTGTGCTACGCATTGAGTGGGAACACAATGCCGCGTTGCCTGTTGATATTTTGTTCTCGACAGATCGGGGTGGCTCCTGGATTCCGATAGCTACCGCAGTTTCCGGGAATGGGATCGAGTGGATGGTACCGCAACTCGATACGGGTCGTGTGCTCGTGGCAGTGCAGTTGACCGCTACAATCGGATTAAAAACCATATTCACCATGAACGTACCTGATTCCGTTCAGGGTGCATGGTGGAATGATCCAGCTTCTATCGTTACATTGTGCCGAGGCGGAACTATCAGCCAGATCAATGCACAGAATGGCTCTGCCCGTGGGGTACAAATTCAAGGAAGGATATCCACGCGTTGCATTTGTCCGTATCCTACGGTGCAGGATTCTGTGGTGGTTGCCTTTGAGACTGATTTGGGTGTTGTCTCAATTGAAAAAGGCATATCCTCGGAATCATTTGGTGCGGTGCCGGGCGCAAACGTTCTTACCGTCGCGGCACATCCGACACTACCGATTGTTGCTGTTGGATATAGCGATGGACACGTCCGGTTATGGAGTATACCGGAGCGACGTATTATCGGTGAGGTGCTATCACAGGCGCTTGGTGGAGTCAATGCGATTGCTTTTGATCCGAGCGGTAAACTACTGGCGCACTCCGGTGCTGATGGGGTGATCATCGTTGAACCCTGGGAAAACCTCGGAAGCAGTACTGAGCGTGTGTATCTGCTTGGTCATGGTAATGGAACGCCTGGCTCGAGTTGTGTTCGGGCGGTAACATTCCTGCCGCAGAGTACCTATCTTGCCTCAGCGGGTGAAGACAGCACTGTTCGGGTGTGGAATTACGCCAGTTGGCGAGCTGAACGAGTGTTCGCGGGTATGGTTGATATTGTTCAAGCACTGGCGCCGAGTGCTGATGGTAGCCGCTTGCTTGCAGGGACGCGCTCGGGGGTGCTCTACCACTGGAGTTTGGTAAGCGGTGAAGCAGTCCATCCGCCATTGTCGGTTGGTGAGGCGATTGTGGCGATGGGATGCCAGCCGCAGAACGATACTGTTTTTGTAGCGACCGCCAGTGGCACAGTAAGTGTCGCTGTTTTAGACCGTGTGCTACTTGCCAGAGATAGTGTCGCTGTGATGGTGCAATATCCATTCGGTCTCAAAGTGGGGACGTGTCGAGGAGTAATCGGTGACACAGTGCTGCTACCGATTTTTCTCGACCGAATGTACGCGGTGCCGTATTTCGAACATTCACACTTTGTAGCCCGTTGTACAGTTGTGTTGCCACCATCAGTGGCGATTGCCGGGAATCGCTGGCAGTACACCGAATATCCTCGTCGCTCAGCGTGGGACACGGTTGCTGTTCGGCTAACATTCGGTCAAGGCGATACTGTTGCGCGTATTCCGCTGGTTGTCATTGCAGCGCGCCCAACACAGCATCAAATTCGTGTGCTTGGGTCCCGTCCCATCGAATGGGAGCACTCGGTCACCGGGTTTGTTCTTGAGCGAGTCGTTGAAGGGGAAATTGTGATCGATACGCTCTGTGGTGTACAAACGCAGAGACTACCGGTTTTCACTGAAGACATCGAAACGTCAGTGCAACCCAATCCAGCACAGAGTGTGATCGAGTTGGTGTTCTCAGCCATCGAGAGTGGAGCGTATCGTATCGAGTTACAGAGCCTCACACGTGGTGATGCTGCGGCACTATATGAAGGGCAGCTCGAACGCGGTCGGCAACGCTTAGTGCTCAACATTGCAGCCTTTTCAACCGGAGCCTATCGCATAGGGATCATTGGACCATCCACGTACCGCGCTGTAAGTTTGCTCATCGTTTGGTGATACTTTACATCGGGCAGGCGTTTCAATGGCGGACGAAGCAGCCATTGTTGTTCATCCGGCAGTTGTGTTCTACCGATGCGGACTTGTCCAGTTGCAACTGCAGTTGCGTGATGTGCTTAGTCAGTGGTTCTATGCGGTGGTTGAGCAGCGTCCTCTGCTACTGGATCGGTACGCGGCATTGTTCGGAGAACTCGAGCATCAGCTCCAGGTCGAAACATTGCGTGCATCAATGCTTCGACGGTTGTGCGAGCTGGTGCAGCTGTATCGGCGTCGGGGAGAAGCGATAACACCGGAACTACTTAGACGTATGTGCCAGCTGGTCGAACGTGAATACCGTAACTATCGGCAAGGTGTGATGTCAACAGCGGCGACAACACGTGGTGGAACAGCTACCAGGGAAAGCGAACGTTCCTTCGAGATGAGCCAGCGTGCGCGACAGTGTGTGGATCTATACCGAGATTTGGTTAAGCGGCTTCATCCTGATCGCGAAGGGGATACGGATTTGTTTGAACGGTACTGGAACATCATGCAACAAGCGTATGAAGCCGGTGATCTAGAGCGTTTGCGGACAGTGCACGGCATTGTTTGTATCGAGTCACAATTTCGTGTTGGTGCAGGCGAAACACTAGAGGGTCTGCAGCGGACATACAGGCGTTTGTTGTACCGACTCGACTATGAGCGTCGTCGGCTGGTCCGTTTACAGCAACAGGAACCATGGGTATTTGCCGAGCAATTGGACGATCTGAGTTGGATTGCCCGACGGCGTACAGAGTTGGAGCAACTCATCGAACGACAGCGTCGGGTAGCGGAACTTGCAATCGAACAGCTCCATGAAAGCGATGCACGGAATTGGCAAGAGTATCTCAGCCGTGCATATACTGACGAAGTGCCTGATGATATGTTCGCTGATGAATTTTTCCGGAACACGTACTTTTCCTCTGTGCGAGGTTAGGTACTCGTCCTGCCTACTGTATCGGAAAAAGAAGCGACACTGTATTTTTGCAGACTTGCAATACGGATTGTTCATTTTTCCTTGCTTGTTACGGTGAAACCGACAGACACGATTACACGTTCGGTACGAGCTGACCACGTCGAGCGGCGGTGGTGGGTTGTTGATGCTGCGGGGCAAACTCTGGGGCGTCTGGCTTCCCGGATTGCTACACTTATTCGTGGTAAGCACAAGCCATCGTTTACGGCGCATGTGGATTGTGGCGATTACGTTATCGTCGTTAACGCCGAGAAAGTGATTCTCACGGGCAAACGCCCTGAACAAAAACAGTACTTTCGATACACAGGCTATCCGGGTGGAGCACGGTTCGATTCGTTTCGAGAATTGATCGAACACAATCCTGCAGCAATTATCGAACATGCTGTCTATGGTATGCTCCCGAAAAATCGGCTCGGTCGGCGTATGCGGCTCAAGCTCAAAGTCTATGCTGGTCCGAATCACCCGCATCATGCGCAGAAGCCGGAGTCGTATCCTCTCACATCAGCATAATATCCATCGTTTAGCAGCTACAGCATGAAAGACTTTTACGGCACTGGACGGCGTAAAGAGGCGACTGCCCGCGTGCGTATTCGCCCTGGCAGTGGTACCATCACCGTCAATGGTCAACGTTTTGAAGAGTACTTCCCCGTCGTCACCACGCGTCTGACGGTACTCAAGCCACTGCACGTGACAGCGACGGAGGGGAAATTCGACGTGATAGTGCTCGCTGACGGTGGGGGCAAAAGCGGTCAAGCTGGTGCTATTAGCCACGGATTGGCGCGCGCATTAGTTGAATACGACGCGTCGTTCCGCGCAGTTTTACGCCAACATGAATTGCTCACCCGTGATCCTCGAATGGTTGAGCGCAAAAAGTATGGTCAGAAAAAAGCACGGAAGCGTTTCCAATTTTCCAAACGCTGATGTATTTGGCAGCGGGCAGCTGCTCAACGCTACCATGCTCTGGAATTCCACGCGCGGTGTGTTCCTGCAACAGTGCAGGAATGGGCGTGGTATGTGAACAGAGCAGATGTTCAACACCACTGGTTACACTCTATGGTTAGTCTCGAACAACTATTGGAAGCCGGCGCGCATTTTGGTCACTTGCGGCGTCGGTGGAATCCCAAAATGCGTCCATTCATCTACGGAGAACGCGAAGGGATTCACATTATTGACCTCCGCAAAACGGTCGTTCTTCTCGATCTGGCTCGGCAAGCGGCGTTGGACATCGCTGCCGAAGGGAAGGTTGTCCTCTTTGTTGGGACCAAGCCCCAGGCAAAAGAAGCGATCAAAGCTGCTGCACAACGATGCGGTATGCCCTACGTTGTCGAACGCTGGCTTGGCGGTATGCTCACGAACTTTTCCACAATCCGCCGCAGCATCAAACGGCTTGCAACCATTGATAAAATGGAAGCCGACGGCACGTTCGACAAGCTGACCAAGAAAGAGCGTTTACTCCTGAGCCGAGAGCGCGACCGCTTGCGATTGGTCTTTGGCGGTATCGAAGACATGACGCGTCTCCCGGGTGCACTCTTTGTTGTTGACATCAAAAAAGAGGATATAGCCGTCCAGGAAGCGCATATCCTCGGGATTCCGGTTATCGGCATTGTGGACACCAACAGCAACCCGGAAGAGGTAGACTACCCCATTCCAGCTAATGACGATTCAGTCAAAACGATCGATCTGGTGGCGAGTGTTATTAGCGAAGCCATCGTTGAGGGCAAACAAATCGCGAAAACACGGGCAGCCGATCTTGCTGCATCCGGCGAACGCGAAGCAAAGGAAACAGAAACCGCACCCGTTGCGGAAGAATCGCCGAGGCGACGATTGCGTCAGCGCCGCCGCACGGGTGGACGCGCCAATACCGACCGGCCGGCCGGCACTTCGCAACAATCCAGCGACGAATAGTTCTTGTGTTCAACTGTTGACAATAGCAAGATGGTTACGCTTGAAATGATCAAACGACTCCGCGAAAAAACTGGCGCGGGAATGTCCGATTGCAAAAAAGCTCTCGAAGAATCCAGTGGTGATATGGATGCCGCCATCGAATACTTACGGAAAAAGGGCGCTGCATCGGCAGCAAAACGTGCGGATCGCGTTGCCAAAGAAGGCGTCGTGTTGGCAGTAGCAACCCCCGATGGCAGACGTGCAGCGATTGTCGAGGTCAATTGCGAAACCGATTTCGTCGCACGCAATGAGGAATTTGTCAATTTTGTCCGTGCCGTTGCTAATGCGGTCTTGGAGACCGGAACAATCGAGGGCGATGCACTCTGGCATTACTCGCTGGGCGATAAAACACTCGGGAACTTGCGCGATGAGGTACTTGCTAAATTCAACGAACGTATCGAGCTGCGCAGAGCAGAGTTTTGGCAAACCGACGGCGTGATTGGATTATACAATCACTTTGGTAATCGGCTCTCAGTGTTGGTCGAGTTCGCTGGGAATATTACGCCGACAAATCCAGTTGTCAATGATATCGCGATTCAAATTGCTGCGATGAATCCACAATATGTCTCGCGCGAGGATATTTCCGGCGAAACGCTTGCCAAGGAATTAGAAATTGGCAAAGAACAAGCACTCAACGAAGGAAAAAAGCCTGAAATTGCCGAGCGAATTGCAAGAGGTCGACTCGAAAAATTCTTCCAGGAACAGTGCCTGTTGGAGCAATCCTTTGTCAAAGGCAATGGCGATCAAACGGTCGCGGCTGTCCTCCATCAACTCGGCGACTCGGTGAAAGTTGTTCGTTTCCGTCGTTACGCACTCGGAGAGTCGGCATAAATATCACGGAGAAGTTCTATGGCGACGCCGAAGTATCGCCGCATACTGCTCAAGCTCAGCGGCGAGTCCTTGATGGGCACGCAGAGCTATGGCATTGATCCGGCGATGTTGCGGCAGTTCGCCACCGATATAGCTGACGT
>JAOAEV010000049.1 GCA_026416585.1 Chlorobiota bacterium
GTTGCGACGATCATTTTACGCCGACCGCACCACGTATCGCCTGGTGTTCGGTGAAGCGGACTTCTTGCCTGGACTCATCGTTGATCGCTATGGTGAGTACATCGCAGTCCAATATTTATCAGCAGGCATGGAGCGTCGCTCGTCGACCATCGTCGAGGCATTGCGCACAGTACTTCCCGATATACGCGGGATTGTCGCCAAGAACGATTCGGCACTTCGCGACAAAGAAGGCTTGCCACGATGCGAGAAGGTGCTCTGGGGCAACATTCCCGACCGTCATTGTGTCGAACTTGCTGGCTGCACGATGGTTGTGGATTTGCTGGGCGGACAAAAGACGGGGTTGTATCTCGATCAAGCCGTCAATTACGAGCTTGTCGCGCGCTTTGCTGCAGGACGCCGCGTGTTAGATTGCTTCACACATCAGGGCGGATTTGCACTGCACTGTGCACGTGCTGGTGCTCTCGAGGTATGTGGTGTCGATAGCTCAGTTGCAGCATTAGCTCTTGCGCAGGAAAATGCTCAGATCAACGGCGTTGCTGATTGCTGTCGTTTTATTGAGGCAGATGTTTTCGACTATCTGGCACACGCTGAATCGGAAGGGCAGCGATGGGACATGATCATACTCGATCCGCCGGCGTTTGCCAAGAGCACCCACCACGTTGAGCGCGCACTCCGCGGATATGCTGAAATCAATCGTCGTGCGTTGCGTCTGCTCGGCGACGGCGGAATCCTCGTCACTGCCAGCTGCTCGCACCATGTCAATCACGCAATGCTTGCCGACGTCGTTATCAGCGAGTCGCGTCGTGCCGCCTGTCGCGTTCGTCTGGTCGCACGCGGGATGCAGTCGCCATGCCACCCAATCTATGCGCCAATGCTGGAGACCGAGTATTTGTCGCTGTTAGTCTTTGAGGCTGTGCGACTCGATGCTCCGTAAGTTTGTATTTGTTTCATCAGCAACAATTGCGACAATGCGTTCACCGCTTTTTGCTATCGTGTGGATTGCTGTTGCCGTCGTGGGTACATTAGCTCAAGGGCAAGGTGGCAGCGATCAGCTCGGCGAAATCACTTTCGAGGAATTGCAGGATAAACAGGCTGCGGCAGCATATTTTGGTATCGGTGCCGGCTACGTCGGTGGGTTGTGGTATTTTCCTGCCACCGATATTAGCGCCAATTTGGTCGACCCGTACAAAATGCATGGCAACTACACTGCACCGATATTTGCGAGCGGTGTCAGTGGATTTTTGACTTTGAGTTTGGTAGGCAACTTGCGTATTGGATTCGAGGCCCTCAGCGGTTCCAGCTCGCACACCGAAACGATGGGATCATCGAGCCACCGAGCGGCAATGGAGCTATCCAGTGCAGCACTACAGCTCGACTACGCGTTCCCGATTGTGCGCGGACTGATCGTTGCACCCGGGGTATATCTTGGTCGCGGCACCCTCAGCTTTGAACATACAAGTGGACCAACGACAATTGATTGGCCCCCAAACAACGGCAATCTTGGTCAAGCCGTCACCAGTACTCTGGCAGCGCCATTTTGGCTCGTGCGTCCGACACTGTCAGTCGAATATGCCCTCAGTGGGTACGCAACAATTCGCGCATGGGGTGCCTACAACGTGACAGCGATGGGAAGCTGGCAGGAAAACTCAATCACGACCGTCAACAACGTTCCAAACTCGATTACAGCACGTGGTGCTATAGTGGGGTTAGGACTATTCATCGGGCTCTTTCGCAGCGAGTAAAAAACATAGCGTGGATGCGCACAGCTTATCGACAGCACCCAGTGATTACCATGCGTGGTTGCGGTGATTGCCATAGTGCGGGTGTTCGGACGGGACCTTAGCTCAACGGTTAGAGCAGCGGACTCATAATCCGTTGGTTGGGGGTTCGAATCCCTCAGGTCCCACTACTGCGATAGTTCCATCATGCGCTCCAGGGGGCGCCGCGCTCGTTCGATCACTGCGGGGTCGAGATGGACCTCCGGTTCTCCGCGCAGCATGCACAGGTAGAGTTTTTCGAGTGTGTTGAGTTTCATGTAAGGGCATTCACTACAGCGGCAACCCTCCTGCTCTGGCAACGCTGGGATGAATCGCTTATACGGGGAAGCCTTTTCCATTTGGTGAATGATGCCCGCCTCAGTGGCAACAATGAACGTTGTTCGTGATGATTCGATCGTGTACCGGAGCAACGCGCTGGTCGAACCAACGAAATGTGCCCGCGCCAAGATTGCGTCCTCGCACTCTGGATGGGCGATGAGTTCGGCATCGGGATACCCAATGAGTTGCTCCTCGATCCGGCGCAGGCTGAAACTCTGGTGCACGATGCAAGTGCCGTTCCACAGCAGCATTTTTCGTCCCGTTTTGCGCTGCAAGTATGCACCAAGGTTGCGGTCAGGAGAAAACAGAATCGGCACATTCTCCGGGATGCTCCGGATAATCCGCTCGGCGTTGCTGCTGGTACAGATGATATCGCTGAGCGCTTTGACCTCGGCACTGCAGTTGATGTACGTGATTGCAACCAGGTTCGGATACTCTGCACGCAACTGCTCGAGCACGCGCCGGAATTCATCCGCTGGCGCACTATCGGCCAGCGAACATCCTGCCGCCAAATCCGGTAGCAACACTCGCTTGGTAGGATTGAGAATCTTGGCAGTTTCCGCCATGAAATGCACACCACAGAAGACAATTGTGTCAGCATCGGTCTGCTGAGCCTTTCGCGACAGTTCGAGACTATCCCCGACAAAATCAGCCAGATCCTGAACCTCCGAGTACTGGTAGTAGTGCGCCAAAATCACTGCATTGCGCTCACGCTTGAGCCGCAGTATCTCGGCAACGAGTTGCTCATCATCAAGCTGCTGTACAGGTGCAACCGATTCGACAAGCGTTCCCATCGCATCACTCTCCGTGCTTGACACATCGCAGGATGCGGACAGCGCCGCTATCGTCAAGACGAACGAAATAGACGCCGCGTGCGAGCATACGCATATCGAGCACAGCACCACTGGCAGTGCGTTCAATCGGAACCTCGATCTGCAGTCCTGCTACCGAATACACCGACACATGTACTGTTGGCAATATCTCCTCAACCACCGCAATACCTGTGGTCGGGTTAGGATAGCATCGAATGTCTGCATTGCGTGATTCGACATTCGAACTGCTGGCAGCATTGATCACCAGATCATCAATATACCAGCCGTCGTCTTGAATGCTCAGATTCGAGCGAAAGCGAAAGCGAAACGTCACGTCTGTTGGTGCAGACGGAATTGCGACACGAATCGACATAAGCTTCCAATCGGCGGTGGAACGCACTCCGTCGCTCCATTCAGAGTACTTTGCACGATTGAGCGTGAGCACATGCTCCCAACGCTGACCGTCGGTAGTGTACTCAACAATAGCACTATCACGCTCTTCGACAAATGCTGCTGTGAAAAATGTAAGAACAACCGTATCACGCTCAGCACGGACCGGGAAGAGCACGATCGTATCGCGTTGGATGGTTGTGTAATCGCGCCGGGGCGATTCCGTCAAACTCCGCGGCATTGAGTGCGCAAACTCGTCTGTCAGCGCCCAACCACCACCGACCAGGTAGCGGCGTAAGCGCTCACCATCGAACGAATCGGCATCACGCGATTCAACCGGACCGATATATGCAAGCACTGTAACTGAGGTATCACTGCGATTACCGTCGCGGTCAATCGCAGCAACACTGATACGCCAATAGCCACGTTCGGGCACGGTGATCGGTAATTCGACAATGGCGCCAGTATCGCTTAGCCGGACTGTATGCTGGCTGTGCTCAGTGCCATCGAGCAGGACAGCTACCCGCGCCAAGTTCACCAATGGAGTCACACCGTCAGCTCTGCGGGTTGGCATGCGCGCACGCACGATCGCATCGAGTGCTGCCGAGCGACCATTGCGCACGTCAATAACCGCTGCTATTCCTGGCTTGGGCGCACCACCAGCATAGCCAATCGCCCACCGTGGAGACGAGGTATCGCCACCAGCAACCGCAAATGCAGTGTACCGGTGCACCGAATAGGGAGGTAGATTGCTGTCGGTGTATTGTGTGGCAATGCCGTCGAGCTGCGCAAGAAGTGTATCGTTGCGCAAGAGAAGTATGCGAACGTCATTGGGAGAGAGCGGCTGACCAAAACTGCGGGCGCGTGGTGGCTGCCAGGAGAGTTCAATGCGACGTGGGTCATCAGCAATAGTTACAGCGCGGAAGTTGCGCACTGGTTCAGGCGCACGTACGACGATGCGCGCCGAATAGACATCGCTGTCGAAAACATTTGTTGTGGCATTCCGCATATCAACGCTCGATGGATGGATAATGCCGTTCCAAAACGCGCAACCATTATAATCGCCAGCAAAGACGCCGCTGAGTCCACCACCAGAAAACGGATTGCGCCGGATATCGAAGCTCGTATCGCTGACCGGTCGCTCCCACCACGTCTCACCACCATCGCTCGAATACGCCACATATACACGCGAGTAGCGGTTATCGAGATCGTCACGGCTGTCGAGCCACATAACGGCTAAATCCCCACTAGTACCATCGAGTGCAATCCACTGCCAAAACTGGTCACCTGTGGTATCGCTGTGCAGGATACGCGGCGGCGACCAGGTCTGGCCGCCGTCCGTCGAGCGTGAAAAGTATACGTTCGGCACGCGGTCGGCAGCCCATGTCAGGTAGAGCCAGCCACGACGCGGGGAACTGCTAACAGTATCCACAACAAGCGATGGATAGGTTTCGACACGGGTTCCGCCCTTGAGCGTGTGGTTGTATTGCGTGCCAGTAAATTTCGTTTCACCGAGCCATTGATACGTATGGATGAGCCGCGGAGCTGACCAGGTACGTCCGCCATCGGTCGAGCGAGCAAAACCGATACCGCGCTGAGTACCAGAATTCCACACAACATATACCTCCCCGTTGGGACCAGTTGCCACCAATGGGAAACTTTGCCCGAATGTCGTGTCAAGCGATGTGCCTGGCAAGATGGGGCTTACTCGTACCGGCTCGTGCCAACGTGTACCACCGTCGTCAGACCACGTCACAATAATCTGCGTCGAGGAATCTCGGTCAATGACGCGCTTCCACGGAACATAGATCCGGCCACGATAGGGAGAATGTGTAGCGTGGTCAATGGAGATGTAGTACTTATCCTCGAATGCCGAATCAGCGGTCATGGTACCTGTGTGCATGATGATCGGGATATGCGCCTGCCAGGTCGTTCCGCCATCGGTCGAGCGGGCAATCATGACGGCATTTTCTCCTGTTGGAGGTGTAGAGCGATTGAATGCCCCATAGACAACGTATGCTATCCCATCCGGGCTCCAAGCGACCGACGGATCATTGCCTGCTGTCCAGCGCGGTAGGTTTGGCTTTCCCAGGTTTACATTACGCCAGGAACGCCCACCGTCGCTGGAAACATAGACCCACGCCGACTGTGCTGCACGGTAGTCCACTGCCGATGCTATGAGCTGCTGTGGATTCCGCGGATTGATGGCGATGCTTGATTCATTCTGCATCGGCGAATTGTCCTGCTCTGGTTCGATAAGGTTGATGTTGTTAAAATTCGTTTCGAAATACTGTTCGGCAAGGAGAATCGGTGGCAGAGAAAGTTTTGTGGTCACCGCTGTCGGACGCGCTGCTTCCAGGTAGCGTTCCCAGCGAGGATTATCCGCATACGCACCTACCAATAGTACCAGTGCCATCACAAGTGCCGCTATCATCATGGAGGCGATTGTCGTGGAACTATTCCAATTGCGATTTACGAAATCGCATTGCGAAAATTAGCAGGTTGTTATCTTCGTTTCGAGATTCTGCTCCAGAGTGGCTCTATGCTCATCGAATCACCAACTGCACTGCTTCGCGCTAAGCCGTTTCCACGGCTGGTGTTTTTATTTGGCGAGGAAGAATTTCTTGTCGACGAGACGGTCGAATCGATCATCGGCATTGCTCGTGAACGCGGCGTCGATGCTGTAGATATTGATGTTCTCGACGGCGACGAATTGGGTGCGGAACAGCTTATCCGCCGCGCCGAAGCATTCCCCATGGCTGGTCCGGAGCGGCTCATTGTCATTCGCCATTTCGAACGTGTCTCGTTGGGGAAGCGCAACAGTGCTGATCAAATGTTGCTGGCGTCATATTTCCGTTCCCCATCTCCGACGACGACGATGGTGCTGATGGCTAGTGGCGATGGTAGCCCCGACGAACTCAAAGGACTTGCCGCCGCACTGAAAAACCCGAAACAGCGCGCAAAAGCCGACGCGAAGATCTCCAAGCTGCGCTTCCCCTACAGCGTGCTCATCGAACATGCTACCTGGCTCGAATTTCCTCGACTCTACGAGCGACAAATTCCCGAATGGATTGTGCGCCGCTTCAAGGCATACAGCTGTGACTGCCCGATTGAAGTTGCTGAATACTTAGTCGTCCAAGTTGGAACGTCATTACGCGACCTTGCCAACGAAATCAGCAAGGTACTGCTGTTTACCGGCGGGCGCAAACGAATTGCCATTGAGGACGTACTGGCTGTTGCGGGCTCCTCGCGCGTGTACAACATTTTCGAATTGCAGAAAGCTATCGGCGAACGACAGATTGCTCGCGCTTTGAAAATTCTGCACTACATGGTACGCACTGAACGACAAGACTTGCTCATCGTTGCAATGCTTGCACGATACTTTGCGGTGTTGTGGCGTCTTGGCGAACTACGATCGGTAACGACAAACAATGCCGAATTGGGGCGGGCACTTGGCATCTCACCTTTTTTTGTTCCTGAATACCTTGCCGCACTACAGCGGTATTCGTCTGACGAGATCGAGCGTGCCCTCGAGCTCCTGCACCACGCAGACGTGGAGCTGAAGACCAGCTCACTCGACACACTGAGTGTTTTGGAACGAACTGTGCTCGGCATCATAGAGCAGCAACAAAACAAAGCGCCCCTTCTCCCGAAGGGGCGCATCGTGTGAGGGTACCATGAAACGCTCATCGTCTTCAGCGCACGATCACCACCGGCACTGTGTGCACTCCCGCTGCCGTCGTGATCCGTACTACATATAAGCCTCCACCGAGTCCATCGGTTGAAAGCTCAAATTGTTGTGCGCTCATTTCATACTGCGCAACAACCGTGCCAACCAGTGTCACAATCTCGATGCGGGCAGTGCCGACGAGCTGTTCTAAGACAACACGAATCGTGCTCGATGCTGGATTCGGAGCAACTGTCACAGTGCCAAATTGCTCATCGGTGACAGTGCTGGCTTGAACAGGATCAATCCCTACATCCTGTGATTGTGCCGACACCGCTGGTGCAATGACAATCGGCACTTCTGCTGATTCATAGTCGGGATGACTGACAACGAGCGTTCCATTACCTGGCATTAGCTCGGTGATAGCGTAGTATCCATCATCCTGCGAAATCGCATACCCGGAGATCCCGACATCGGTGACGATTGCAATGAGTGCACCAGCAACCGGTTGATCTGCTTGCTCCGAACCGCCACGTTTGATACGCTCGCTGCGACCACGCACCCAACCATCGAGACGAACGATGCCACGGTCTCTCGTCCGCGCACGCAGCTTGATAGCATACTGCGCATCCAACATGGCATCACCGACTTCTATGCGTGTGGCATTCCGCCAACGGAGCGTTGCAAAATCGCCCTGCACGCAGAATCCCGGCACATAGTCACGTGAGCGCGGAATACCAAGAACAACGTACACACCTCTTTCCAAGCCAGTAAATTGGTAATTGCCGAGGGAATCTGTCTCGACCGTACGGAACCGACGGATACGGTCACCACGGTCACTATTGGTTGCAATCAGACGACATGCGATCGCCCACCCTGCAACGCCATTGCCCACAGAGTCGGTGATCCGTCCACTGAATCCACCTGTGCGAGCCGGTCTCGTTGGTAACGCGAAGTTGACCCCATCGCGAGGTCCGGTGAGGGCTATACGCGTCGCTTCAGCAATATTGGTAGTACCATCGAAGTAGAGCAATACATAATCATCGCTTCGCGGAATCGCCCGCGCAATGTATGTGTAGCGGTTCGACAGACGGATTTCGTAGTAGCCATCTGCATTGGTTTCAGCGGTGAAGGTAGCGCCCTGTCCCCAATCGTTACCGCGATTGTCGCGGTGATTATCGCTGACAGTCATAAACTTGACCCACGCTGATACACCATTACCTGTTTCAGCCGATGTAACACGACCGCTGACAACATAGAACTGCTCATGCTCACGCGGGATAACAACGAACACCAGGTCAACGGTTGAATCGGTACCACACTGAAATTCGAGCACGCGTGCGCTGTCCGCTGTTGTGCTGTTTTCGTACCATGTAGCTCGGTAGTCGCGTCCTTCAGTGACAAATTTGTAGCGACCAGCGGGCAACCGCATATGGAACGTTCCAGCGTCACCGACTTCTGCACGCGAGGCAACAATCCACACCACTTCATTGTTGCGCGTTATAGCACGGTATGCCACAACAATACCTGCCGACATCGGGGTATTGCTTGTATCTATCACAATTCCCTCGACAAGAATACAATTTTCATGTTCTTCATCTTCGCTGACGATAATGGACCATTCCTGCCCGACCCCATACATCATCCCTTGCACTTGGATTGTCGCTTTGATGGCAACACGATAGGTGCCGGTACGTTGGGGCGTCCATGTTACCAGCCCCGTGCTTTCATCAATGGTCATGCCGTCAGGACCACTCATGAGCTGATAGCGGATAGTCACACCCTGCACTCGTGATTCTGCACGAGCTTCATAGCGATATTGCACCCCAACCCGTCCTTGCTGTGGTGGGCTCGTTACAAAACGTATCCATTCTGTTGGTGGCGTGTTCGGCGGAAGCGTAACAACACGGATATTTGTTCGAGGACTTTCACCATCGCTGTTGTAGGCAGTGATGAAGTACGAGTATGTTCCCTCTTGGAGGGGCTGATCGGTATAGGTGTACACCTGCTGAACGTTCGAATCAGCCGATACTGTCGCAATACGCGAGTACTGCGACAAGTTTTCTGTTTGCCCAACTGCACGATAAACATAGTAGCCCGTTGGACGATCGGCGTCACGCTCAACCTGGCTCGGTAACCACTGAAGAACTACTTTGTATTGACCTACAGTGTTAGTAAATCCACCACTTGCGCTGAACTCGCGGGGTTTGCTCGGCACGCCCGCCACAGCAGCCGCAACGAGCACTATCATTCCGAGCACAGCCAAGGACAACAAACGTCGCATCATAGCACAAACTCCAAGAATAGTGACACAACAACGGTTGATAGATCCAAATCCAGGTGCACTAACACTAGCAAGTTTCAATAGTAACACCCCAGCAAAAAATGTGGTGTTACACTACCTACCGTAGATTGGTTATTGCCAGCGGTAATCGAACGATTGTCTAATGAACAACCTGGAAGCTGTTAGCGATGCCGAGCTCTATCGGCGAATGTGCGATGGAGATTTTCCCAAGCACGAACGCGACGCAGCATTTACTGAGATTTACCGTCGCTATTCGCCGCGACTGTATGCTTACTGCCGCCGTATTATGGGCGATGATGCAGCAGCGCACGATGCGTTCCAGGAAACCTTCGTGCGTTTTTTCACTGCAGCAGACCGTGATCGAACAATGACGAATCTACCAGCGTATTTGCTGCGCATTGCACGCAATGTGTGTCTCAATACCAAGCGTTCGTCGCATCCGACAGTGGAGCTGGAGGACTTTCACATGGTCACCCGCTCCAGCCCCTACGAAAATGACGAGCTGGCAGAATTGCTCGCACACGCGCTTCAACTCTTACCAGTTGAGTATCGCGAAGCGTTCGTGTTGCACGAGTACCAAGGTTTTTCGTACGCCGAAATCGGCGAGATGATCGGTGTCAGCGCCGATGTCGTCAAAGTTCGTGCATTCCGTGCACGTCAGAAGTTACGCGCGATTTTGGCACCATACTTCTTCGACAGAACAGAAGAATCATGACTATTACTGGATAGCATTATGGACTACACTACACAGTACTCCGAGTGGCTGTCTGCCTACATTGACGGCGAATTGGAGCCGACACTCGAAGAGCCACTTTTTGCTGCGTTGGCGACTCATGCCGATCTCCGCCATGAAATGCGTGAGCTGCTTGCACTGCGCCGTGCAGCACGGAATGACCTGGTTGCACTCGTGCCACCACTGAGCACAACCGCGGCCCTCTTCCAAAGCGTTGGTATCGGCACGGGTCTTGGTGTAGGACTCGGTCTTCTGCGTCGGCTATGGCTACCACTGGCAAGCGCCCTCATCGGAAGCACGCTAACTTGGCTGGGGTTGACTCTGACAAGTCCTCCATCAACCCAGCCTGCCACTGTCACCACACAACGACCGACACCCACACCACTGGCTGTACCGGAGACAACCATCGTCGAGCGCGTCGTCTATCGCACAAAAACCGTCTATGTACCACTTGCTACATCCAGCAAACAGACAATCTCTTCGCCAACATCCCCCCAAGCCCTCGTGGTTGAGCCAACCCCAACGGCACATCAGACTGTATCGCCACTGATCGCAGCCCTGCCGCAATTCGACGTTTTCTCACCGCCGTTGGTTGTGCGTCGCTACCAGGTACCCAGTACACCAACCACTGATGCAGCAGTAGTGCATACTCCAACACCCCCTGACTTGCCATCACCGGAAGCGTATCCCCAATTTCG
>JAOAEV010000096.1 GCA_026416585.1 Chlorobiota bacterium
CCGCGCGACTATGGGAAGATGCCCAGCGACGAATATGCCTGCGCGATTTTGTTGATTGCCGAGATGAATGCAGCGGTCCGCATGTCTTTGACTTTCGGGTGCTGGCGCCAGACATCCATGATCTCATGATAGGCGCTGACCATCGTTTCTTCCAGACCGGAATTGACGAGGTCTTCCTCTTCTGGTCCGCGGATAATGAGTTTCCGTTCGAGTTCGCCGAGCGACTGACTGGTAAGTTTTTCAATCGTTGAAATGAGGCGCGAATTCATCTGCTCTTCGAATCGTTTATCCATCAAGCCAAAACGCACATGGGAGAGGTTTTTCAACCACTCGAAGTAGCTAACGATAACACCACCGGCGTTGAGATACATGTCGGGAATAATGAACACCCCTTTCTTGAGCAGAATCTCCTCTGCGTAGGAGGTTACTGGACCATTGGCACCTTCAGCGATGATTTTCGCTTGGATACGTTCGGCATTGCCAGTATGTATTTGTGATTCCAGTGCTGCCGGAACAAGAATATCGCATGAATGCTCGAGCACGCCGTTGCCGTTTTTGATTGTTTTCGCTTTCGGAAAGCCTGTAATGGTGCCGGTCTGGTGGCGATACTCTGCCAGTTCGCGTACGTCAATGCCTTTTGGATTCCATACAGCACCGTCCCACTCGATTACACCAGTGACCGTTGCACCACCTTCTTGCAAAAAGAGCGCGGCATGATAGCCCACATTACCGAAGCCTTGCACGATGACGGTTTTGTCGCCTAAACCCGTCGAGATCTTGAGTCGTTTGGTCAACTCCGTATCGTTGAGCGCTTCACGGACGCCGAAGTAGAGACCACGTCCAGTTGCTTCGGTGCGACCGCGGACACCGCCTTGCCCCACGGGTTTCCCAGTGACACAACCGAGCGCATTGATATCATCAGGACGGTAGGACATGTACGTATCAGCAATCCAAGCCATTTCGCGCTGACCGGAACCGTAGTCGGGTGCCGGTACGTCGATCGAGGCACCGATACAGTTTTTGTGGATGAGTTCGACCGTATAGCGCCGAGTAATGCGCTCGAGCTCTTCAACAGTCAAATTGCGTGGATTGACTTTGATCGCACCTTTGCCTCCACCAAAGGGGACATTGACGACTGCACACTTGTACGTCATCAATGCAGCCAGTGCCATTACTTCGTAGACATCGGCATCTTCGCTGTAGCGGATGCCACCTTTGCAGGGGAGTTTGTGGTGTGAGTGTTCGGCGCGCCACGCAGTGATTACTTTGATTTCGCCGCCGATACGAGCGGGAAACTTCACTTCGAGAATTGTATTGCATGCGCGGATTTGATCGAGAATGCCTTTGTCGTGCTTGGTATGCGCGGCTGCACGGTCAAAGTATTGATTGACTGATTCGTAAAAACGCGCCCCCATCGTTTCATTGGTCGGTGGGGGCGGGAGTACTTTGCGACTGTTGTTGCGCAAGTTGGATTTTGCTGCGTTTTTCTTGGCAATGGTTGGCATGGGAGAAATGGTGTGTTGTACGACTTGCTCACATGCAGCACACAGAGTGCCACATGGTGCGCAAAAATAGCGTGCAGCTACTGCCAAACAAATGGGCGAGTTGCAGATGTCGCTGCAACTCGCCTATCTCCCGATGACGGTGTTGGTTATTCGTTACAAGTTACCGCGAAGTGCTTGCTCGCGTTCAATGGATTCGAACAGTGCTTTGAAGTTGCCTTTACCAAACGACCGCGCCCCTTTTCGCTGAATAATCTCGAAAAACAATGTTGGACGATCCTGCACCGGCTTGGTGAAAATTTGGAGCAGGTAGCCTTCCTCGTCGCGATCAACCAGAATGTTTAAATCGCGCAGCACAGCGATGTCTTCATCAATTTTCCCGACGCGGTTGAGCAAGTCGTCGTAGTACGTCGCCGGAACACGCAAGAATTCAACACCTCGCTTGCGTAGCTCGCCGACAGTTAGCACAATGTCGTCAGTTGCAAGCGCTACATGCTGCACACCAGCTCCGTGGTAGTACTCCAAAAACTCGTCTATTTGTGACTTACGGCGTCCTTGTGCCGGCTCGTTGATGGGGAATTTGACGTAGCCAGTACCATTAGAGACGACCTTACTCATCAGTGCTGAGTACTCAGTGGAGATGTCTTTGTCATCAAACGTAATTAGGAGCTTGAATCCGAGAACATCCTCGTAGAACTTCACCCACTGGTTCATTTTACCGAGTTCGACATTCCCGACGCAGTGGTCCACGTATTTGAGTCCAATCGGGGGCGGATTGTAAGTGGTTTCGACTGGTGCATAGCCTGGCATGAACACACCACGATAATTCTTTCGCTCAACGAACGTATGAACGGTATCGCCGTACGTCTTGATGGTCGCGATAACAATTTCGCCATTATCGTCACGCAAAACGGTTGGCTCTTGGATGCTTTCTGCTCCGCGTTTTGTGGCTTCTTCCCATGCGCGGCGGGCGTCTTCGACCCACAGAGCAAGTACCTTAACACCATCGCCGTGGCGGTAAATGTGATCGGCGATTGGATTGTCCGGATGATATGGTGTTGTTAGAACAAATCGAATTTTGCCTTGCTGGAGAACATACGAGGCACGATCGCGGACACCAGTTTCGAGCCCGGCATATGCTGTTAGTTGAAATCCAAAGGCGGTGCGATAGAAATATGCCGCTTGTTTAGCATTGCCAACGTAGAATTCGATGTAATCGGTACCGAGTATCGGGAGAAAATCTTCCTCGACATGTGTGGTTGGCTTTTCCAGCTCGATCATTACCAGCAGAAGCAGTGGTGGAACATCCGCGCGTGCAAAATTACAACGTGCAGTGATGGCTGCCGATTCTGGTAATTTGCTTATTCAGTAGTGTCAACACTAACCGACACAGTGCTCCTTCGATGAGCCAACAACGTCTGGAGCGTTCGGTACTGATAGTAGCCTATCATTTCCCGCCGCATGCAACGGCGGCGAGCATGCGTGCTGTACAGCTGGCTGAGCTGCTTGCCCAGCGTGAGTGGGCTGTACACGTACTCCACGCTGCACCAGCAGAATATCAACCACAAGCGGCACAATGGGCAGACCGGCTCGATGAATGTGGCATCGAGCGCTACACGACCGCGCCAAGCTATGCACGCGTGCTGTCGGTTGCGGCAGGCAAACCGATGGCTATATGGTCGGCACGATTACTGCGGCGACCATTTCGCACCGCTGCCGACTTCTTCGACGACTGGATCGACGCAGCGCTCGCCAAAGCTGAGCACCTCCTCAATCAGCAACACATCAACATTGTTCTTGGTATTGCCCCGCCGCTCAGTGCTGCACTGGCTGCCGAAGCTATAGCACGACGGTGGAACGTTCCGCTTGCAGTCGATTTTGGGGAAATCATCGAGTTAGTGCCGCATCGGCTACCTTCGTACCAGGGGCGGAATCATGAAGAGACTGTCCACCAGTTGTTGCGCAGTGCGCTGTATGCCAGTGTTATCAGTCGCCGCGAGAAAGAACAACTCCTCCGCCGGTGCGATTTTCTCACTCATGAAGAGGTGGGTATCTTGCCGCATGCTGACGCGGTGGAAGCTCCCTCGCACACGAGTGCTGAACATTGCCGGTTGTTGCTCCTTGGCGACGAATTACCTATGTCGGTGCTTCGCCCGCTGCTCAAACTGGTACAACGCAACAGTTCATATCGCCTACGTATTGCTGCGACGGTACCGCCAAGTCTTGGCAAGCTCCTCCAGAAGTGGCATCTATCGGACCGTGTCGAACTTGCAATAGAGGTGACAACTGACGCACTCGACCGCTGGTTTGGCGATAGCGATGTTGCACTCGCTATTGCCACAGCGCACGTGACGACTCCATCGGTGATGGTCCATCGTGCTTGCAGCGCTGGTATACCGGTACTCATCACTGGTGAGTATGCCCCGCTTCTGGCATCTTTGGTGCCGCCAGAGCAGGTAGTGGTGGAGCGGTTACTGCAGCCTGCGACATTCGGTTCTACGTTGGAGAAAATCTCGATCCGGCGGTCGGTCCGTGTGCAAACTGACGATACGCTCGCTCGGGAATTCTCGCGCCGTCTTGGAATGGCAATGAAACTTTAGTTGTTTATCCCCTCGGCAGCAACATCGTCAAGCAGCAACAATGCATCACTGCCACCGATCGGTTCAATAAGTGTTTGTTGTGTCGCCGGTAGCAGTGTCGAGAATGGACCAAACACTGTGCAACCAACAGCAATGCGTGTCTGCTGTCCGTCGTGCTCGATAGCAATCCGGAGAGGCTGCCCCAGATGCCAGTGTATCGAATCGGCTGTTGCGAGAACCGATATTCCTTCCTCGATGCGCATGCCGGAGCGATCAATGCTTAGCACCATTCCTCCCTGGGTGTTGTCGGTATAGTCGCGCTCGGTGGTGCGCATGCGGATACGAATCCCGTCGAGCGTAGAAGAGCCGCTTGCATGGAGTACCAAACGAAACTGTGTGTGCTGAGGGGTAATCAACACCACACGTGTCGCTCCTGTGATGCGGAGGTTCCGCCCACCACTTTTTTCGACGGTGTTGCGCATACCGCGATTCCACACCTGAATTGGTTCATCAGAATACTCGCCGATCCACAGTCGCCATGGATCGCTTGTGCCGACCGTTTGCACGAAGACGGGCACGAATGCGGTGAGCAAAATCAACAACGCTGTAGTCATTGCTCTGTGCGATAGTAGCGCAGTTGCGATGGACGAAACAGTTCTTCGGCGATGCCGATGGTAATGCCCAGATAGGCAACGTTGAACGCCAGGATGTTGCGCCCAACTACTTCGCCGATTGTTCCCCTGCTGATGGTAAATCCTGCACTCGAAATGTAACCGAGTGTCACACCGACGGGCAACCATTCAACAGCATTCAGATGGAGTCGTGCTGCCACTTGCCACATCGAGTGTGGAAAGTACGAATACATCGCATACGGCTCGATTGCGAGTGCACCATCAGCGATCGGCATCCAGTACCCGACCCGAAGTGGGAGAACGCCATACCCAAATCCAATGCCAGGGTTGGCTTGTTGCTGCTGTCGGAACGCAAAAACAAAATTCCACAGGTCCACACCGACGCAGATACGATGATCACCGACGGGGAATCCTACGGTGGCGGGCATTACTTGGAGCTGCATACCGATACTTTGTCCTCGTGCTGCGGTATCACCTCCGGACAGCAGTAAAAATGGTGTCAAACGAAGCAATCCGACATCCCACGACGAATGCTCGTGATCTTTCCACTGGTGCCGTAGCTCGCGCGGATGATTGAGAAAGTCGAGCAGCGAAACACCAAAGCCCAGGTATGGTTGTACAACGCTCCGTTGCTCGATACTCCGCCCGATGAGCACCCCACCGTATGTGCGAACGTTGATGCCACCGAGCGAACCAGCATCGAATGATGCAGACAGATTCAAGTATTGCGATGGGAGAAAACCGAATCCCACAGCGCCAGTGATGCAGAAGTACGGGATCTCCTCACGCACATAGAGCCGTTTGCGAAAGTAGAGCGGTAACGCTCCGACAATTGCGCGATCGTTCGAGGCTTCCCATTGAAAAATCTCCGCCACACTTGTGCCGACGGACCACGTCGGTGCATCGTCAAACCAGTAGAGAGGCAGCTCCACCGTACCGAATCGGTACATGCTACCAGTAAAGAGGGCTGACTTCGGTGTGATGTTATTGCCAAATGATTCGTTCGGATCGGTGAAGATACCGAAAATGCCGCCACCGACAGCGCGGTCGCTCGGACCAGTTGCCAGTAAACCTGCGCTTTCGAACACACCAAACCGAATAAAGTTGGGGAAGTGTCGCTCGGCGGTTGAATCGTACTGTTGGATTGTGCGTTCAGTTTTCACTGTGCGATCGGAAGGATAGATCACCCCACGTTCACCTGGGGCATTGGTGAACTCGATCGTTTGTGTTGTATCACGCCGAATGTGGGTGTAGGTGTCGCTCTCTGTGCGCGTCAGTGTCCGACGAAGACCAGCTGTCGAACAGCTCCCCAGGAGCAGTGCGCATGCAGCCAGTGCTGTGACAGTTCGCAAGTACCTATTCATTGCACCAACAAATGATGATGCTATAGCAAATATAGGCCGATCGGTCCGACGGGAAAAACAATCAGCTTGTGCTGGAATGCTGGAGCGCAGGCAACGGGATGACAAGTACACCGAGACACAACAGGCCGATCATGCCCGCTGTTACGTAGGGTAATTCGTGGCGTGTGCCATAGAGCGACATTCCCACCACTGGACCGATAATTCGTGCCAGTGATGCAGCTGATTGTGACAGACCCAGGACAGCGCCCTGTGTTCCTGCATCTGCCGATTGCGACAGCAACGAATTCATCGTTGGGTTAACCAGTGCTGAGCCCGCCGACATCAATGCCAGTATCACCAACAGTGGTGCAGTACTCGGCATCCAGGGAAGCAACACCATCCCAATCGAAAAGCACATTAGTCCCACAGCAAGGAGGGATTTTTCACCAAAGCGCCGCACTAACGGTCCGATAGCGCCGCCCTGAATACTAGCGCCAATGACCCCAACAAGCGCAAAGACACCACCGATTGCATCCTCACGCCAGCCGTACCGCTCGTTGGCAAACAGTATAAAGGAAATCTGCATCATCACAAACGCAAGCCAATAGGTAAAACTGAGCGTGACAAGCCGTCCACGTACTGGATGAGCTGCAGCATCACGGACAGTTTCCAGAAGGTTTTTCCGAGTGGAAAGAGCGCTGTGACGTTGTGGTTCCGGCAGCCGAATCCATGCAGCGATGGCATTGAGCACACTGAGCACACTGGGAACATATCCCACAGCAGCCAAACCGACGTGCGCTTTCAAAAATCCACCGAGTGCAGGACCGATAATAAATCCAATGCCAAATGCGGCACCGATCAGACCCAGTGACCGTGCCCGATCACTTTCGCTTGTTGTGTCGGCGATATATGCTTGGGCGACACTGATATTCGATGCACCGATGCCATTGAGTATCCGAGAAAACACCAGTAGTGCAAGCGTCGTCGCATGGGCAAATAGAGCATAGCCCGCTGCATTGAACAGTATGCATAACAACAGAATAGGGCGCCGTCCGATACGATCGCTCCAGCGACCGAGCACAGGTGAGAATAGCAGCGTCATCAATGAAAAACTCGATGCGATCAGCCCGATTTCCAGTTCACTGGCGCCCAAGCTCCGTGCATAGAGTGGCAACACTGGCAGGATGATGCCGAAACCAACGAGGTCCAGTAGAACTGTCACAAATAGGATACCGATGGGGGTGTTCATTGGAGTGGCGCTCGATCGATAAACAGATGCGAAACTACCAAAGCGCGGAACGCTCACCGACGTGGCGAGCGTTCCGCAGAGTGCATACCCGTTGAGAAACTCGGTTGTGTTATCCGCGCAGGAGTTGCAAGAATGTTTGTGGGGTTTGGTTCGCCTGTGCCAACGAAATGATCGAGGCTTGCTGCAAAAATTGTGATCGAATCAGCTCAAGTTGTTCCTTCGCAACATCTGCATCCTCAATGCGTGAGATAGCGGCATTGTAGTTGGTGATTTGCGATTTGAGTGCATCTTCCTGCGATGTGAGTCGGTTTGCAATACCACCAAGGTACGACGCAACTTTGCTGACATTAGAAAGCGCAATCGAGATGCTTGTGAGTGTCGTCTGGATGATCGAAAAATCAAAGATGCCCAAGTTGCTCGACGAAACATCGTTGAGCGAAGACAGGCTCAGACCTGTTACGCCAGCAAAATTGAGCGACACCAGTCGGAGGTCGAAAATGTTTGACGGGATATTCAGCTCTGGGTTGTTCGTCGAAAGGTCAATGCCAAGCGTGATAAGCGTATTGTCAGCACGTGAGCCGATGACGAAGCTGGCAGTGAATGTTCCGTCAAGGAGCTGCCGACCAGCGAAGACCGTCGAATCAACAATGGTCTGAATTTGTTGAGCAAAGCGATAGGCAGCTTTTGCCAGCGCGACTTTCTCGTCGGTTCCCATCGCCCCTGATGCAGCCGACGCGACAGCTTCCTTAATCTGCATAATCAGGCTGGTGATGTTGTCCAACCCGTCTTGGGCGATATTGGTGACATTCGTCGCATCGCCTACGGCATTGAGGGCTGCTTTGAGGGAGCTATTGCGTTCGCCCAGCGAGCGGACGGTGATGTACCCAGCGACATCATCCGCAGCGGAATTGATCCGCTTGCCAGTTGAAAGGCGGAGCTGCCGCAACGCGATATTGCGATTAGCACTGTCGAGCGCATTATATGCGTTCTCTGCGGCTGTGTTGGTGCGAATTCGCGCACCGTTGGTGATTGCAGAAGGCATGGATACCTCCGTGTATGTTGAGTTGTGTCCATCCGTGAATGCACGTCTTCGCTGTGCGGTCCTGCATCGCGAATGTGTGCAGTGAGCCAACGCTCGAACTGATGTATCGGCAGCGGCTGAAAAAACTTTAGTCCCGCTGCGTTCGTGGTCTAATTTTGCCGTTCAATGAACACTGTTTTTTTACATATGCACGCCACGATCGAATGTGCTGCGGGCACTCGCTGGTCTGTTGAATTGGGACAGCCACACAGTATCTCGACGCGGCTTTACCGACATTCCAGCAATCGGCGTGCCTATTTTTTGCCGGGTGCCGAAATTCATACGTATCGGAGTGAAACCTTTATCGGTTCGGTCACAGAAGGCGGCAGCGTTAATTGCGACCGGCTTGTTTTCTACCCACATGGTAATGGAACCCACACGGAGTGTGTTGGGCACATCAGCCATACACCACTGTGGATTGCCGACTGCATTCGTTCCTATGTCGCAATTGGGCAGTTAGTCAGCATTGAACCGCAGCGTACCAATGGTGGTGCAGCAATCACCGCTGCACAACTTGATGCCGTGCTGAACGAAGCAGGAATTGAAGCTGCGATTATTCGGACGTTACCCAATGATGTAAGCAAATGTGACTGCGATTGGTCGGGTGCGAATCCGCCGTATTTCACTCCCGATGCTGCGGAGCTGCTCTGCCGCCGTGGTATTGTTCATCTTTTGATTGATCTTCCTTCGCTTGATCCAGAAAACGATGGTGGCGTCTTAGCAGCTCATCGTGCGTTCTGGAACTACCCTGCAATGGCACGCACAGAAGCGACCGTGACCGAGCTGTGCTACATCGCCAACGACATCCCCGATGGCACGTACTTTGTGCAACTCGGCGTTATTTCCATCGAAAGTGATGCAATGCTCTCACACGTTGTGTTGTATCCTGCACGGCGACTTGCTCAATGAATGCATGTGCTTTGCAGCTGCTTGGGTTGAGTGTACCGATCGTGTTGGCATCAGCATCGCCACGCCGTCGCCATTTGATGGCGATGCTCGGTCTCGAAGTGGACATCGTTCCTGCGCAGCTAAACGAAGATGCGTTCGTGGGACTGCAACCGCGCCAGTACGTCGAGACACTCGCACTGCGGAAAGCAGAAAGTGTTCAACGCAGCCGACCTGGTTCGATTATCGTTGGTGCTGATACAACCGTTGTGCTTGAGAATCACATACTCAACAAGCCTGCCGACGCTGACGATGCGCATCGCATGCTCCGCCAATTGAGTGGTCGTACCCATACAGTGTGGACGGGAGTTGCAGTGCTGTGGCGAACCATGAGGCTTGTGGATAGTCGCGCAACATCGGTAACCTTCCGCACGCTCGATACGGACGAAATTGCTGCGTACGTTGCCAGTGGTTCACCGCTCGATAAAGCAGGTAGCTACGGCATCCAGGATGATTTCGGTGCAACGTTTGTTCGTTCGATTGAAGGATGTTATTACACTGTTGTTGGGTTGCCGGTTGAGCTGCTCTACCGCATGCTCCGCATTGTCGCCCGGGTGATCCGGTGATGCAACACCTGCTACCGCTCGTCGCAGTTGGGGCCATTACTGGTTTGTGCTCGGGGCTTTTTGGCATCGGAGGAGCACTGATCGGAACGCCGCTGCTCCGCATGGTTGTCGGTATGGCACCGCTCCTATCACTGGCGACACCACTTCCAGTGTCCA
This sequence comes from Chlorobiota bacterium, assembly GCA_026416585.1. Lineage (GTDB taxonomy): Bacteria > Bacteroidota > Ignavibacteria > Kapaibacteriales > NICIL-2 > NICIL-2. The sequence continues at coordinate 10,054 of JAOAEV010000096.1, forward strand.
TACCATCGGCGCTCAGTGGTACTATCGCATACTGGCGACGGGGAATGGTTGAGCGCTCACTAACGCTCCAGACACTCCGCGCAGCACTCCCGATGACCCTTGTCGGCTCTGTGCTGACGCACTGGACCAGCGGTACCGTGCTCATGGTTGCGACAGCGTGTGCTGTATTCTACGTTGCCATTGCAATGCTACGCCGGCCACCTCAAACGAACAATGCACTGGCAGCGAGTAATTCACCGCTTCGGATAACACTCGCAACAGGTTTTGCTGGCTTCATTGCGGGTTTTTTGGCAATTGGCGGGGGAATGGTGCTCGTGCCGGTATTTGTGCGGTGGCTCGGTGTGCCGATTCATCGTGCTCTGGCAACATCGCTGGTCTGTGTTGCAGCGCTGGCAGTGCCGGGAACGATTGTGCACGGTGTCTTGGGGCACATTGATTGGCAGGCAGCGGCGGTATTGGCAGTCGCGAGCATTCCTGCGTCCCAGCTCGGGGCTCGGCTTGCACTTAGGTTCCCAAGCCGCCCACTGGAAATTGTGTACGGTGGTTTGTTGGTGCTATTCGGCGTATGGTTTTTGGTGCGAACCTTAGTGGCGAGTTAGACGCTTGCGAACGATGATGTACACCGGCAATGCAACGATTGCGACGAGAATCAATTTTGCCAGCGAGATGGTCAGCCACCATATGTTCCAAACCAACCACCCTAAGAAACTCACCGCTGCGTAAGCAATGATGATTGCAATGATCAGCGCGACAAGATTAGCCATGACTGGGCTCCGAAGATGTGTGTGACGTACGTCGATGAGAGGAGAAGAAGTAAAGCCGAATAAATATCCAGTGAATCACCACCGTGACGAGTAAACCAAGTGTATCCGGACCAATAAACACCGTTTGACTCGATACAATCGTAATGATGCGTGCGATCGGTGCAATCAATGCCCAAATGATAACGAATGCCAGTATCAACAACGCGATTGCCAGTGCACCCTCGCGGAGTGTACCGTGCCGTTGCCATTGTTCAACACCAATGTATGAAATTGTGAGTATCACACTATAAAGTAGTAGCACATCGAGCATCGTGTAATTTTGGGGTTGTCACTGTGTCTTCTGCGAAGTTATGGCTTCACAATCGAACGTCGTTGTAGTATTGACTACTATTAGCACGGTCGAACAGGCTGAACGCTTGGCGCGACAGCTCCTCGAAGAGCGGCTCATTGCCTGCTCGACAGTTATCGAAGCAGCAGGTTCGCACTATTGGTGGGGCGGACGCATTACCAGCGAAACTGAAGCGGTGCTGATGATCAAGACAACCACAGAGCTTATCGAGCCACTGAAGGTACGAATCCTGGAGCTGCACCCATACCAAGTGCCCGAATTCATCGTGCTCGAAGCTTCGGCAGTCACGGATGCATACGCAACGTGGATTGAAGAGTCCACCAAATCGCGCGAAAATTGATGCCATCGCTGTGGGATGCGACATATATCGTCACTGACGTCGAAACAACAGGTTCCGATCCTTCTGGGCATCGGATCATCGAAGTTGCCTGTGTAGTCGTGCGTGGTGGTGAGATTGCCGAGCGTGTCCATTCGCTGATCAATCCACATCAATTCATTCCTCCTTTCATTGAGCAGTTAACAGGGATTTCCAATACCGACGTTGCAGGAGCACCGGAGGAATATACAGTTGTGCCCTTAGTGGCGCAACTGCTTACACAACCAAATGCGGTGTTTGTAGCACATCAGGAACAGTTCGATTGGCGCTTTCTCGAGCAAGCAATGCACCGCTGTAGGATTGCGGTGCCGAATGTACCGCATGTGTGCACATTGCGTTTAGCACGACGCTTGCTCCCGTCAGAGATCAAGAAAAATTTGGATGCGCTTGCAGCCTTCTTCGGTATCGAAATTAAGGGACGCCACCGTGCATTCGGTGATGCAGAAGCAACAGCACGCGTATTGCTTCATTTGCTCGACGATATTGAGCAACGGGGCATTACGACGGTTGAAAATCTGCTGTCATTTCAATACCAGCGATTGCCGCATCGACGTTTGCCGGTGCGGGTGCTCAACGCAATCACGCCGACACTCGATGCCCTACCACGCCTGCCCGGAGTGTATGCCATGTATGACGCTGCTGATACTGTGCTCTATGTAGGCAAAGCGAAAGTTCTTTCTGAGCGTGTTCGCAGCTATTTTCAACCCGGGGCAGCACTGTCTCCGCATATCGAAAAAATGTTGCGCAAAGTTCGCCGTGTTGAATGGGAAGAAACACCGACTGAGCTGAGCGCACTGCTCTTGGAGTCGCAGCGGATCAAGCAGTGGCAGCCACCATTCAACGTGCTGCATCGGCGAATGCGGCAGTATCCATTTTTGCGTTTGACCGACGAGCGATTCCCTCGGTTGGAGCTGGTGAGCGAACATGATGGGCGTGGTGAGTACTTTGGCCCGTTCCCGCATCGCGGTATGGCAGATCAGATCCGCAGTGTGCTCGAAGAGCTCTTCATATTACGTCGGTGCAGTGGAACGATTGAGCCATCACCATCGGCGCGACCATGTTTTTACTACCACTTGCGTCGGTGTGGTGCTCCCTGTGCGTCGTTGCAGACTGAGCAGGAGTATGCCGAGGAGATCGAAAAAGTACGTGGCATTCTGCACGGCAATACCGACTGGCTGATTGCACGACTGGGTGAAAGCATGTATGCGGCAGCCGACCGTCTCGACTTCGAACATGCCGAACGCCTCCGAGTTCAGATCGAACAGTTGCGAAAGCTGGCGTATCGTCCTTCGTCACACTCGACATCCTTGACCAATTTCAATGCGATACTTGTTGTTCCGACCGCATACGAAGCGGGGACGGCGGAGTTATTCGTATTTGTGCGTGGGAAGCTGGTTGTACAGCGTGTTGTTGGACGGCGTTCGCCGCTCGATTGGATGATGCCGTACCTCGAACAGCTCTGTGCACCCGATTCGTCTGTGGAATTGACGCCTGCTGAGATCAGCACACTTCGCATCGTAACGAGCTGGATGTATCACAATCAGGACACTTACCGCTGGGTGACGCTGGACTCACATGACGATAGTAACACAATTGTACGCCGCCTGCAAGGAATGCTCAGCGGTCGCAGTGTAGATTCGCAGGTGTCCTATGTGCCAATCGAGGATATATGAGCATGCAGCATACGGCACACACATTCTACTATCGACTCGATGCCTATTGGCGGTCGGTCGCGATTTATGCCATTGTTCTTTTGCTCTACGGCTTGGGACGAAGCTTGCTTGCAGGTACAGTTCAAAGTGATGGGAAAATCGAGGTTGTTGTTGGTGACCCTATTTTCTGGCTGCTATCGCTATTCTTGCTAATGAGCTGTATTGCGCTCGGGATCAACGTACTCTTGCGACGACGTGTGAGTATCACGCCTGAGGCGATTTCATTGGTGACACGATTCCGAGAACGCCATATTAATCGCAGTACAATTCGACGCATCGTCATCGGTCGCGAGCATGCTGGGTGGCGCCGATTGCGAAGTGTGCGGATCTTTATCCGTGGGCGCAGATTCCCATTACGCTTGAGGCCAAGCTCATATGAGCGCGATCGAGAATTGCTTCACTTGTTGATGGGCTACCTGCCAGCCAATCCTGCCAAGGGAAAACATGCACCGTAATTTTGCTGTGTGCAATCCGACTACATACCAGCAATTGATGGCTGATTTCTCCGATTGTAACCGATGCCACCGTGCCTACGGGGTTCGTGCCAACTGCGGCATCGTTGGGGTGTACAATCACCCAGCCGCTGCAGTGATCTCCTACTATGCGCTTCACGCGCTTCAACACCGCGGGCAAGAAGCGTGTGGTATCGTGGCTGCTGGCATCGAGCAAGGCAATGGGAATGTTCGGTTCCGTTGGCATAAGGCAAAGGGATTAGTTCTCGACGTTTTCAGCGATAGCCGTATTCTCACTGAACATTTGCGCGGCTATGCTGCGATTGGACACAATCGGTACTCGACGACCGGGAGCAATTCGGATGCTAACATCCAGCCGTTTGCGATTCGCTATCATGCTGGCAACCTTGCCCTCTCGCACAATGGGAACTTGACCAATACGATTGCGTTGCGCCGATCGCTGCAAGCTGAGGGCGCCATTTTTCAGTCCACGTCCGATAGTGAGCTGTTTCTCCATTTGGTCGCTCGGAGCAAAGAGCCTACCGAACTCCGCCGTATCCGCGAAGCCCTTCGTACTGCACGCGGTGCATACTCGCTGGTGCTGCTCACGGATTCGGCACTCTACGCAGCACGTGATCCGCATGGATTCCGTCCGCTGGCAATCGGGCGGCTACGCAATCCCGACGGGAGTTTTGCCTATTTGGTTGCCAGTGAAACGTGTGCATTTGATATTGTCGGTGCCGAATATATTCGCGACGTTCAGCACAATGAGCTTGTCGTTATCAATGCCCAAACAATTACTGACGGCACGATCGAGTCTTACCCGATTGAAGATGTGACGCCGACTGCCCGGCAGTGCATCTTCGAGTACGTATACTTTGCACGACCTGATAGCATTGTTTTCGGGCACAGCGTGGACAAAGTGCGTCGCAAGCTGGGGAAAAATCTTGCGCTTGAGCATCCGGTCAGTAACGACGATTTTGATAAAGTCACTGTCATCGCTGTCCCTGATAGTGCGAATACTGCCGCACTGGGCTATGCAAAAGTCAACGCCGAAGACAACGGCATCCCCACACGGTTTGAGATTGGCTTGATTCGGAGCCACTACGTTGGGCGCACCTTTATTGCACCGGATCAGGATGAGCGCGCACTGAAAGTAAAAGCCAAATTCAATCCTGTCCGTGGAGTGCTCGAGGGGCGGAAAGTCGTCATTGTGGACGACTCCATTGTGCGCGGGACAACCTCGAAACAACTTGTACAGCTTGTGCGGAGCGCTGGTCCAGCGCAGGTGCATGTGCGCATTACATCGCCGCCAATCACGCATCCATGCAAGTACGGGATGGATTTCCCCAGTCGCGAGGAACTCATTGCCAATCACCACGCAGATATCGAAAGCATCGGGTGCGAGATTGGTGCCGACTCCTTGGCATATCTATCAGTTGAGGGGCTGCTCGATGCTGTTCCACAGCACGATGGGATTGGCTACTGTACAGCCTGTTTCACAGGTGACTACCCAGTAGAGATTGAGCACGATATGAGCAAGTACTCGACCGAGTCTTGAGAGTCGAGCGGCAGGCTGGTGTAGTTTGGCATTGGATTTGCCGTGTGCAAAGGAAGAATCGAAAGATGTTCCGGCATGGACGATTGGCGCAAGCGGATTGCCGAATCGGTACAGATGTACTTTAGCTCACCGCGTGGTATCACCCGATCGCGGCTGGAGCTTTTTCTGCGTCAGTTGGAATCGCTTATCGTTGCTGCCGGTAGCCGGGATGCCGTGCCGTCGCCGGAAGCGGTCGAGATCATTGCCAATCTCCAGACCATGACCATATTGCTGTGCCGCCGTCCAGAGGACGGCGAACCAGTATATCTCCTCCGTGAGGGGCGGTTAGCGGGGGAATTGACCACAGAGCAGGTATATGGCAAAAGTCCCCGTGAACTATTTCCTCCAGAAGTCAATGCAGTGACGACGCCGATGGTTGAACAAGCGTTTGCCGGAAACGATGTCGAGTTTACCTATACCCTTGGAGAAAGAACATTCCTGACGTTGCTTCATCCATTTCGCCGCAATGAGCAGGGAGAGGTGGTCGAAGTACTCGGCTCAATGGTAGATGTCACCAATGAACGCCGCTATGCTAATGAGCTCGAACACAGCGAGCGACTCTTCCGCACCCTCGTCGAAAACATGCCCTGTGGTATTCTCTATGAGGAAACCTATGCCGATGGAACGCTTAGCCGTGTCATTGTCAATAGTGAGTTCACACGACTCACTGGCTACACGGGTGAACAGTACGTGTTAACACCTATCGGGGAGTGGAATCAGCGAACACATCCTGAAGATCGAGAACAGGTATGGAGGCTGTATTGCCAATGGCTCGAGAGTAATACAACTGAACCGCTCCATCTGCAGTATCGTTTTTTCGATCGACATGACGTCCCACGCTGGCTGGATAATTACGTCACTCGGATTTTTCATGAGGATGGGACCGATGGTGTACTGCAAGTGGTGCTTGATATTACCGAGCGAGCACTTACCGAGCAGCGGTTACGCCATGCTGCATCATACTTAGAACAGAGCATCGAGCCAATCATCGAGTGCGATCAGGATTACCGTGTGACGTTTTTCAATCGTGCAGCAGCAGAAGCATTCCCACAGTTGAACATTGGCTGTAATCTTACAACGCATTCCATCGGCGCTGATCTGGCGGCACCATCGGAGCAGGTTGAAAGTGACCAACAGACCTCGATGGTCCAGGCGGGGGAACATTCGTATCTACGACGCGTGACACGCACCGATACGGGGTGGCGGCTGTTCTGCCATGACGTTACTCCGCTGGTGGAAGCAGAGTATACACTCCGTCGCGCGCTCGAACGGGAACAATCGTTGAATGCACTTCGCTCACAATTTATTTCGACACTTTCCCATGAATTCCGTACGCCGTTGGCGGGGATTTTAACGTCCGCGCAATTGCTCGACCGCTATGGGAACGTGATGTCCGACGAACAGCGGAAAGAAGCAATTGCCTCGATCGTCGCACGTGTACGTGATTTGGAGCACATCGTTCATTCGTTTACCCGGCGCAGTGTCTTGCTTGGTCGCACGGGCACGCGTTTTTCTCATATCGAGTTACAATCGTTTATCGGACAGCTTGCTCAACAAGTCGAAATCATTCGGCGTCGTAGGGCGCAGCTTGTTGTCGCGTGTGACTGCTTAGTGCCAGTTGTTGCCGATGCCGAACTACTGACTGTTGTGCTCGAAGCATTGCTCGACAATGCGGCACGTTACGGTCCTGACGAGGGTATTATTACAGTCTCCGTACGTTGTGAGAATGATCGGTTTTTCATATCTGTGCTCGATAGTGGTATCGGAATACCGCACGATGAAATGGACCGTCTGTTTACGCCGTACTTCCGCAGCTCTCGGGCGGGCAATATCCCTGGAAGTGGCTTGAGTTTGGCGACGCTCAAGCCATTGATTGAGGCGGCTGGAGGGGTATTGTCACTCGATAATCGTCCGGAGGGTGGAATGATAGCTATTGTCGAGCTTCCGTGTACCGAACCTACGTCTCAAGTCGAACATCCCAAGCATTCACCGCATGACGTCAAAGCGAACAATTCTACTTATTGATGATTCCGACTACATCATCGAAGGAACAGCATCACTGTTACGCTTTGAGGGTTATGCAGTGGTGACTGCTAACAATGGTCGTGATGGATTACAGTTAGCCAAAGAGCATTTGCCCGATCTGATCATCTGCGATGTTTCAATGCCAGAAATGGATGGCTATACGGTACTGCGCCACTTGCGCGAGGATCCACTCACTGCTGGGCTGCGCTTTATGTTCCTGACCGCTCGTGCTGAAAAAAGCGATATGCGCACGGGGATGGACATCGGAGCGGACGATTATTTGATCAAACCGTTTACCATAGAAGAGTTACTTTCTGCGATCGAAGCTCAGTGGAAAAAGTCCGACGTGCAGCAACGAAACGTCGAAGAAATCACGCGCAATGTTACGTATGCGCTTCCGCATGAATTCCGTACACCACTCAATCAAATTCTCGGAGCAGCACAAACGCTCAAATCCGTGGCACTCAACTGCCCCGATGCCGCAGAGTTAGCCGATGATATTCGCAGCAGTGCACAACGCTTGCTTCGCATTAGCGAAAACTTTTTAGTGTATGCACAGCTGGAAACCCTTGCTGTTGACCGTCCAGCGCTTGAACAGTTACGCAAACACCGCACCGACGAAGTAGGGGCAGTAGCAGCTGATATTGCAATGATGAAAGGACAAGCTCACCAACGCGGTAGTGATGTGGGGATCGGGACAATGGTCGAAGGGATTTCTGTTGCGATGTCTGGCGAGAACTTCCACAAAATGCTCGATGAATTACTCGATAACGCCTTCAAATTTTCGCAGCCGGGTACACCGGTTCAACTCGATTGTGCCGTTGAGGAGAACTATATTCAATTTCAAATCCACGACCGAGGCTGTGGTATGACATCTGCACAAATAGTCAGCATCGGGGCATACAAGCAATTCGATCGCGTCGTACGTGAACAGCAGGGTGTCGGTTTGGGGCTGGCGATTGCCAAACGTCTGGTCGAGCTGCACGGAGGTGAATTTCGCATTGAATCTTCGCCTGGGAAAGGAACGACAGTGATCGTTCGCCTACCGCGCTGTTGAAAAAATGGTGAAGCCGCACACTCCTCCCGAATGTGCGGCTTCGAATGTTGACGGTACGGCGGCAATGTCGTGGGGGCTTCGAACGCTACGCTGGAAAACCGATGCGCACACGTACCGTCATGCTATTTGCTTACCGGAACAGCGACAAGAACGTTGACGGATTCTGGTTTGCTTGTGCCAGTGAGACGATCGAGGCTTGCTGCAAGAATTGCGCGCGAATCAGTTGCAGCTGTTCTTTCGCAACGTCGGCATCCTCGATGCGCGAAATCGCCGCGTTGTAGTTGGTAATCTGCGACTTCAGCGCGTCTTCTTGCGACGCAAGG
>JAOAEV010000114.1 GCA_026416585.1 Chlorobiota bacterium
GTAGTTGCGACCTTGCTCGAGCGCAACGTAGATGTAGCCGTCTTCTTCGCCGAAATATGCTTTGCCAGCCCAGATACCGCTCTGCCCACGCGTTACGAGCGTGAAGGCTTTGTTCGAGCGGAAAACATCTTTTGCGACATCAAGTGCGGCAGCATTCATTGTACACCTCGAATATTGACTGACTATTCGGTCGGCGAAAATAACACAGGGAGACGCGCATCGCTCACACACTCACAATCATAAATGCACTGCGGGGTGCCATAGGGCACCCCACAGTACTGGTTCAATAAGCAACTAACGGATTGGGGTAGGTAAGTCGTCGAGTATTTGTTGGTCAATCTGAATTACTTTAGCCCTGATCGTACCATTAGAAGGTATCTTACCCAACCAGGAAAACACCAATTGATTTCCATCTATCTGACCAAAAACCCCCACCCACGGATGTTTCGGGTCTTGTGAGGGCAGCCAGCAAACTGTCATCTTAGTCTGCTGACCCACATTGCCTTGGTTGACGCCGTAATTAGCACTGCTCAGCTCTGTAATCACCGCACTATCTATTACCGGTCCAGTAATATTACCATTAATCAGCACTCCGTAGATCGGGAGCATCTGGCGCAAATCATCCTGTTCTCTCGATAAGGTGAAGCCTTCCTTTGCCCGACGCCCGAGTACGTATAGTCCTTCCTTTGTTCTCATTCTTCTGTTTTCTATCGTGTATAGCGCCCATTCACTCTCAGTGCGCATACTTCTAGCACCTGCCAGAGAAACTGGGCCAGAAGACCTCATATCTGATTGATAAACTTCATCAAGATCGACAACGATGCTATTCTCGTAACGAAGAGGAAGACCTCGACCAGAAGCTATCCCTATAGCCTCCATCGATCTTATATCCTCCTTTGTTTCCGATAGGTCACTGTGCGTTGACCTATCAGGCGTACCGTCTTTCGGGGTAGAATCAGTAACGGGGTCAACTTCCGCGATAATACTATTCTCGTACAGTATACGAATTCTCAATGACAAACCAGAATGACTACTATCGAGAGTGGCTAACCCCGACAATCGGAGTGGATACGATGTGTCTCGATATACCCTATACACGGCAAACAACCTTCCCTTTGAATATGTGGGTAAAGTCCCCGGTTGGGATGATCCAATGAACCCATTTTTTTTAGCCTCAAAGAGTACTGCACTTTTAGGATTAGATAGTGCACCACCTGCTTTGGCTGCTTGGTAATCATAGTGCAAATGAAGCGTATCTGTAAGGGGATCCTGATCACCAAGTAAAATTTGTAGCTGCTCATATGTCAGAAACTCCGGTAGCAGCACACGGACTATATAGAGAATGGTGTCACCAACATCAGGAGGAAGTGTTGCATTAATTGTAACTGGCTGCCCTCCATATAAGACATCATATGGTATTTCGAACTGAACAGCGCTCTGAGTATCAACATAATCGGTGGCTATTGCCATTCGTTCGTTCCCAATATTCCCAATATTGCTTACAAATGATTCAATTTGGCTCCGACCTACATTGCGCCCGAAGGGGCGACCATTGACCACTGCCTGCACCTGCCATACGTGCCCGGCATAGTTCGGATCGGCAGCATCCGGTCCCAATTGCTCGCTGAAGTCCACCTGATAGCTCGTCGTGGTAACGTCCTTCTGCAACCGCACCGGATTGCTCATCATCGCCTGCACCGGTGTCTGCCCACGGTAGCGTACTTTCACCGTCACCCGATACATCACCCCGGGCGCCGTCGGACTGCTCGGCGTCCACTGCAACAGCGGTATCGCCGACACCGTATCGCCACCGATCGGCGCAACAAGCTGCGGCGGGTCGGCAAGCTGGATCGTAAAGTTCCCGCACGCCGATGTGCTCACCGGACGCAGCCGGCTATCCAACACCCGCATGCACAACTGGTAGCTGCCTTCGGGCAATTCACCGGTGGTCAGTACCTGCTGCCCGATAACACGGTCGTATTCGATCGCCGGCTCGGCAATCACCTCCCGCCACGAGAACGCTCGCGACTCACCTGGCTGCAGGGAAAACCGTGGCTGCGACGGATGCCCATCGCGGCTGCGAGCGATGCGCTGCCCGTCCTTGAGCAGCTCCACTGACAGCACGGCATCGCGAATCTCCGAACCCGATGTGTTCTGCACCAGCGCGCGGATGAGCGCTTCGTTTTCCCGCCACTCGGCAATCCGTGACGGCATGCGGGATGCAAACGGAAGCTGCAGCGTTACTACCGGTTGCGAAAGGGCGGTCAGTGCTGCTACCGCCCACAGGGCGAACAACAACAGTGTACGTTGCATTGCTGTACCAAATGGTTGGTGGAACATCTTGACAGTGCCCTTATACAAGGCATGGCTGAAAAAGTTCCGATGACACACCGGCCAGCAAAACCACGCGGCCCCCCACCTCCGGGACGGGGAGCCGCGTTGCAGCGCTGGCTATAGATACGCTACCGTGTCACTACCAATTGCCGAGCAGCAGTTCCCTGTGCCGACCGCACGACGATGGTGTACACGCCCGAGGGCAGCGTGGACACGTTCACCGGCAGCGCCGTGGTGCCGCTCGGCAGTGTGGTGCCATCGAGAAGTGTGGTAACGTGCCGACCCAGCCCGTCGTACAGCGCAACTGTGACGTTCGTCGCCGCACCGACGCTCTGCAGTGCAACAGTGGCGCTCTCCGTGGCGGGATTCGGAATCACCGAGCCAATCGAGATGCGACTGCCAGACGTTGGCTCCTCGTCGGGATGCTTAACCTGGGACACTGCTCCTTCAAGGAGTACACGCCCTCGACCAACGACCGTTCCACTGGCTTCATCCCGAAGTGTGTATTCCACCTCGACAGCATCGATTCCACCGCGCTTGCCACCAGCAACGGTGACGTAAAGCGGTCGCAGTAGCTCGCCAGGTTGCAGCGACTCCTCAACACTCCACACGCACCATGGTCGCGGATACGATTTGCACTTGATGACTACCCTCTCGCCTTCGGTCGGACCCATCGCAAGAATCGAGGGCACCGTCCCATCAGGCTGAGGCAGAGCACGGAGCTCGATGAGGAGTCCCTGCACTGGCTGGTCGCCATTGATGAACGTCAG
>JAOAEV010000073.1 GCA_026416585.1 Chlorobiota bacterium
CCCACTCGCATTTCAGGGACGATCCCAATCACGACATGCTCAGCACACATAACGGCAACCGTTAGAATGCGACCGCGAGCACGCGTAGCCTGAACTCTATCACACCGAGATAGCCCCCGTACTCGATAGCCCATCACATCAGGTAAATTAAACCGACCCAACCATCTAAAGGTCAAATACATATGTTACTAATGACTCCCAGCAGGTTTACTGCTATCGCTGGCGGCCACCTTGGATACGTCAGCAGTTGCCAATAATCAGATTGTTGGACAAATAGCCGTGGAGTAGTCAATGGGTGCACTTGATCATTACAGCGGTCCGTGGGACGTGCGGCATGCCGGACATTTGCTGCGGCGCACGACATTCTTGTGCTCTCAGCGTTTCGTCGAACAGTTTGTCCAATTGGGACTCGACGGTGCCATTGATCAACTACTCACTGATCAACCGCCACCTGATCTCCCGTTGGATCCAGCAACTGGGCAGACGTGGGTCAATGAGACAACGCGGAAAGAGAATGACGCACCGTATCGGCTCTACGTCAAAGCATGGTGGTTAGAACAAATGCTTCGCACAGACCGCCTCTCGATTACCGAGAAGATGACATTGATGTGGCACAACTTCTTTGCCACCGAAGCCGACATAATTGCCGACTCACGTCTGCAGTACCACCACAACGCGACCCTCCGCCGATACGCACTCGGCAACCTCAAGGAACTAACCTACCGAGTAACAATCGATCCGGGAATGCTGCGATACCTCAATGGCGATCAGAATACCGCGCAAAAACCCAACGAGAACTATGCACGGGAGTTACAGGAACTGTTCACAATTGGGAAAGGACTCGAACGCGCCCCAGGTGATTATACCAATTACACTGAGCACGACGTCCAACAAGCAGCACGCGTTTTGACGGGCTGGCGCGTTCTACGCACTGGCGATCCCAGCACCAGTGTGTTCACGCCAGCTCTCCACGACAGGGGTGATAAACAATTTTCTGCTGCATACAGCAATCGTGTCATCCGTGGTCGAACAGGCACAACTGCCGGACAAGACGAATTGAATGATTTGCTCGATATGATTTTTTCGCAAGAAGAAACTGCACGATTCTTTGTGCGGAAGCTCTATCGGTGGCTGGTGTTCTATCGGATCGATGAACAGATTGAAAACGACATCATCGAACCATTGGCAGCAGTGCTGCGGCAGTCAAACTACGAGATCAAACCCGTTCTGCGCATACTCCTGGCAAGTCAGCACTTTTACGACGAGCAAAACATTGGGGCGATGATTAAAAGTCCGCTGGATTTCATTGTCAATATCATGACGACCGCTGGTTTTTCTCTACCGACAAATACGCAGGACAAAATGCGACTACTGACAGCGCTCGTCTCGATTGCAACGGCGTTGCAGCAGAACCCGATGGATCCTCCGAGTGTGGCAGGGTGGCCAGCCTACTATCAATCGCCGGACTATTACCGCCTGTGGATCAATAGCGCTACGCTACCGACGCGGTACTCGTTGACTGACACAATTATCTTTGGCAGCCGTCAATTGCCGCGTGCTTACATACTTGATGTCCTTGCGTTTGTTGAGCGTATCAGTCGCAACCCCGGTGATTACACCCAACTTATCACCGATCTGGAGCACGAGCTCATACCAGCATATCCGCTGACACCGGAGCAGCGCGACTACTTAGCTCGCTCAGTGCTGGCTGCTGGTGGGCAGGTGTATGAATGGGCACAGATTTGGGCCGCATACAAAGCCAATCCAAACGATCAAACAGCACGGGGTGCTGCTCAGCAACGACTGCAGAACCTGCTTCGCACAATGTTTCGCATGGCTGAATACCAACTCATGTAGCATTCACCGGAGAGATTCAATGAAACGCCGCGATTTTTTGAAAGTTAGCTCGCCACTGATTGCATTGCCGCTTGTGCTTGGCGGTTTCCCGGTTCATGCACTCGGCCGCTCACGTTTACTCGATCCACTGTGGAGGCTTCTGGCAACGACTGATCGAGTACTCGTGCTCATTCAACTCAATGGTGGAAATGACGGTATCAACACCGTGATTCCACTCGATCAACTCAGTACATATCACCAGCTCCGTCCGCAGATCGCCCTCCCTGATTCAACATTGATCCGCATTACTGACGAGGCAGCACTCCATCCAGCGATGAGCGGGATACAACGCATGTTTGCCGATGGGATGGTCGCAATCGTGCAGGGTGTAGCATATCCCAACACGAACTTATCACACTTTCGCTCGACGGACATTTGGATGACCGCCTCCGATTACAACCAATACCTAGCGACTGGTTGGATGGGCCGGTATCTCGATACACTCTATCCGAACTATCCGACAGGCTATCCCAACAGTACAGCGCCTGATCCACCCGCCGTGCAGATCGGCGCAATCATGGCACTTGCTCTGCAAGGTCCGCTGGCTTCGATGGGATTAGCACTCCAAGATCCGCAGACCTTCTACGACATCATCAACGGAACCAACACAAGTGTTCGTGGCGACATCCCCGACACACAGCCCGGACACGAGTTGGCTTACCTGCGCCAAGTCGAACTCACATCGCAGCAGTATTCAACCAGCATCAAATCAGCTGCCGACAAAGCACAGAACAAGGCAACCTATCCCAGCAATAACACACTCGCCGATCAATTGAAGATCGTCGCACGCCTCATTGCAGGTGGCTTACAAAGTCGTGTGTATTTGGTATCGCTTGGCGGGTTCGACACTCATGCAGCACAAGTAGATACAACCGATACCACCCAGGGAGCACATGCAACATTACTGGGACGGTTATCCGATGCTGTCGTGGCATTCTTTGACGACCTTCGCCAGCTGGGGGTTGCCGATCGTGTCGTGGCAATGACATTCTCCGAATTTGGCCGTCGTGTGGCATCGAATGCGAGCTACGGTACTGACCACGGGACAGCAGCGCCGATGTTCGTGTTCGGCACACACGTTGTACCCGGTATTCGGGGGACTAATCCGAGCTTGACTGAGCTTGACAGGAACGGCAATCTGCTAATGCAATACGATTTCCGCCAGGTGTATAGCTCCATCCTCGCACAGTGGTACGGTGCCGACGATGCAACACTGCGACAGGTGATGCTCAAGGATTTTCAGACTATCCCGATTATCCGCAGCAGCACCACTACATCGGTTGAAGAATCGCCAACAGCAACAGGTAGCCCCCTGACAATTTCGCCGAATCCTGCTGCAGCCGGGCAAACATTGCGTCTTGCATTCACGATACCGGCACCGGGGGATGTGGTGGTTGAGTTCCACGACGGAATTGGTCGCTCGGCCGCCCAATTCTCGCTCGGAACAATGGACGCAGGAACGCACCAGATCAGCATTCCTGTTCCATCGGTTGCCAAAGGTACTCTTGTATGTTCACTACGCGCTGGCAATACAATCATGCACTCACGAGTAATTGTTGAATAAGAGCTCTCGCGGTGTTGGTGGTGACGCTGAGAATAGGGACTGCCCGCAATAACATCAGCAGCCGCCAGTACCCTTAGCCAATGCAATATCGCCGTGCACTTCTCCCTGTGCATCAATCACCAGCATCGCCGTGGTAAGAGTGACCCCGCAAAAAGTCTGCTCACCATCCCGGTGGTGAATCGACATTATTGTGCCGGTAAGTAGCCAATATATGCTCGGCTCTCCCAAGTTCAGTTACTGGCACGTAGACTTTTGCAATCGCCAGACCGCCAACGGTTATCCCTCGAGTCGAATCTACTTGTGGAACAACAACTGCTGCAATACCATGCGCACCGAGATAACCACGCACAAGCTCGGCTTCCCACACCGTGTTGGTTGTGTAGAGCAAAGCCCACAACACCGACGGATCATCGTGCGGTATCGAGCGCATTCTTGACACCAGCAAACGATTTCCCAAAGAGTTCGATCGCATACCCCAAGCGCACAACATCACTAAACGACGTGTAGAGCGGTGCTGGCGCCAGACGCACAATGTTCGGCTCACGCCAATCAGCCACCACACCGTGCGCAAGAAGATGCTGTTGCACTCCGCGACCATCAGCAAATTGAACAGATAGCTGTGCACCACGAGCTTCCGCAGATCGTGGTGTGACAATCGTAATGCCCAACTCAGGATATGCAGATGCCAGCTCGTCGAGTACTTCTTCTAAGAAGCCTGTCAGCCGAATGCTTTTTGCCCGGAGCCGTTCTATACCAGCACGAGCAAAGTGCTCCAGCGCGACACGATGAACTGCTAACGCCAATACCGGTGCATTGCTCAGTTGCCAGCTATCGGCACGTGGTACTGGCTCGAACCACTGTGGCATCGCAAATCGCGTTACTGGATCATTGCCCCACCAGCCCGCCAGCCGCACCATGTCCCGATCGCAAGCATGCCG
Organism: Chlorobiota bacterium; assembly: GCA_026416585.1. Lineage (GTDB taxonomy): Bacteria > Bacteroidota > Ignavibacteria > Kapaibacteriales > NICIL-2 > NICIL-2. Next base: position 4,399 of record JAOAEV010000073.1, read on the forward strand.
CTCGTGCACAAATGCTCCCCCAACGCCACCTGGCGAGGAGTTGAGATACTTGTATGAGCACCACACAGCATAGTCGGCATTCCACCGATGTAGCTGCAGTGGCACATTCCCGATTGCGTGTGCAAGATCCCATCCAGCGATCGCACCAACGCGATGAGCAGCAGCAGTGATCGCTTCAACGTCGAAATATTGTCCCGTCAGATAATGCACCGCACTCATGTGGACAAGCGCCAGTTCCTCGCCAACAGATTCGATCGCCTGGATAATTGCATCGGTCGTAAGCTGCAAGGATTTGTCCATCGGCACTTCGACGATGCACTCGTCACGATCGAGTCCGTGCCA
>JAOAEV010000093.1 GCA_026416585.1 Chlorobiota bacterium
CCTGCCGCAATTCGACGTTTTCTCACCGCCGTTGGTTGTGCGTCGCTACCAGGTACCCAGTACACCAACCACTGATGCAGCAGTAGTGCATACTCCAACACCCCCTGACTTGCCATCACCGGAAGCGTATCCCCAATTTCGGCTGACAGTGCGTGGATTGGCAACGACATCGCTTGTCACCGTACCGCAGCAACCCGACCGCAGCTCCCCGCTCAATACCAGTGCAGTAGGACTGGCATATGTACTCAGCGATCACCACGCCGTGGGTATCGAGATTGGTCGGGAACCCTTCGCGATGCAGTTCTACGGCTACCGGGAAGATACACGACTTCGCTACGAAGCATATCCGGCAATGCTGTGGGGCACGGCGACGTATCAATACCGCACACGTTTGGGCAACAATTTCGAGCCATTCGCCCAACTTGGGGTGGGCGCTACCGAATTCGGTCTGCTCGGACGCACAACTATCGGCATAGCGTATCGCCCCTCGCAGTCGATCGGCGTCACGGTTGGATTGGATGGTGCATTCATGCGATACATCTATCAATCGGTGCCATACTGGACACCGAACGTCGGCATTACGTATGGAGTTATGTTTCGTTTTTAGGTAGGATGTAATGAAAACACTTTTGACACCAGCAACCTTCGTGTTGCTCCTGTTATGGATAGGTGGATGTGCAGATCCATCCGGGATAGCTCCCCCTGTGGTCGAAAATCCGAAGCCAGTCGAAGTGGCGATCACACCTGACCATCTCGAGGAGGCAGGAAGCAATGATGAAGTCGCCAACGACAAACAAGAAAACAAGCTTGCTCTTGCATCGCATCCCGATCTGCCATGGAGCAATCCTGCTGATCGCAGCTTCATTGTGCTCGACACCGTACGACAACGCATTCTACGCATGCGGCTCAGCTTGGTTCCACGTGTTGCTCTCCGCGATACGATGACTACTACCATCCGCCGCATCATCGTCGAACTGGATAGCAATGCTGCCCCTGCACTCGGGCACTCACCTCGATACAACTCTAAAGGTGAAGCGATATTCATCGTCCGAGAAGTACTGCAGAACAGACAAATTGTGTATCGTGCCATCGCAGTTCGTAACGATACACCGGACGTCCCAGACGAACTGCACGATTCGGTGTATTGCAAAGTGCAGGCATGGCTCACTGACAAAAAAGCGGTGATTCTGACACTGTCCATTCAACATTACATCCTCGACGAGCGCAGCGGTATGCGCAAACTTCGCCGGATGCGCGCGTCAGCACTGTTGGAGATACCTATCCCCCGTTCGTAGGTGCAGCGATCCGTATTTTCGCATCGCCGATGGCGGGCATAGCTCAGTTGGTTAGAGCACCAGATTGTGGCTCTGGGGGTCGCGGGTTCGAGTCCCGTTGCCCGCCCGTTAGTCTTCCTCTAAACGCCGCATAGCGCGTTCAACATCACGGTGCTTGATGTCTTCCCGGCGGTCGTAAAGTTTCTTACCGCGCACCACTCCTAACTCTACCTTCGCGTAGGGTCCAGAAAAATAAATTGCCAGCGGTACAATCGTCATACCTTTTTCTTCGACCATCGAGCGAAGCCGCACCAGCTCCCGCCGATGCAGCAAGAGCTTCCGGGGTCGCGTCGGATCGTGGTTAGTATACGATCCATGTTCGTACGGTGCAATGTGAAGGTTGACCAACCACAATTCGAGCTTGTTTTTGTCGAGAAATGTCGCATAGGCATCAGTTAGATTGACTTTCCCCGCCCGTAGCGACTTGACCTCCGTGCCCTGCAACGCAATCCCCGCTTCCACACGATGGATAATGTGGTAGAGATGCTGCGCTTTGCGGTTGGTGACAACTATGCGGCGTGATTGCTGATGGTGATCGTTCATGACCGCTTGCGCCGGGATTTGCCGATGAACTCACTCCAAACGTATTCATTCGGCAGCATCCTACCGTGCTGCGCAAGTTCGACGAGAAACTCTGCTGTTGTCTGCACGACCCATTCAAAATTATCCTCCTGCACCGAGCTGCGTTCAGCATCTGGCGCAGGGTTGAGAAAGTCTATCGCGTAGGGCACGTCGTTGGCAACAGCGAATTCCACTGTGTTAAAATCGTACCCCAGAGCCGAACAAATTTTTAGTGCCAGGTCCTCGATCTGTGCCAGCCGCTCGAGTGTCGGCGTCCACGATGCAACGTACCGTAAGTGATGTGGGTTGCGTGGTTCGTAGGGCATCACGCGCACCCACTTTCGCCCGATGCAATAACACCGGTAGTATTCGGTGAATTCAATCGCCTGCTGCAGGATCATGCATAGATCACCCGTGCTGTCGTATGCTGCAAAAAACTCGTCGGGCGAATGAACCTTGTAAACATGTTTCCAGCCGCCACCAGCGTGCGGTTTCAAGAATGCTGGGAATCCAATGTATTCAAACACTGCATCCCAATCGAGCGGATACACCAGGTTTCGCATCGATTCTGAGGTAGTGCCAGGTGGATGCTCTTTGTGCGGCAACAAAACCGTCCGGGGTACAGGCACCCCGATTCGATTCATCAAGGCATAGTTGAAGAATTTGTCATCGGCACTCCACCAGAAAGGATTGTTCACCACACGTGTTCCACCCAGCACCGCCAGTTTGAGCGTGGAGCGGTAGAAAGGAATGTCGTGCGAGATCCGATCGAGTATCACATCGTACTGAAGCAGCTCGTCTATGTGCACTGCCCCGATTTTGACAAATTCAGCGCGCACGTCTGGTAGGTGCATGCTGTTGATGCGCTCAACAACAGCGGGTGGGAACGTCTGTTCCATGCCAAAAAGCAAACCGATTACTTTCATGGTTGCAGCTCCAAAACAATACAATAGTATCACAAATCTATAGGATAGAAAACATTCGTCAGGCATCGTACTTTTGTGTGCAGCATTCTCTGATCCCTCTGATGCGACCAACGCATATTGAAATTTCCCGCTCGGCACTGGAGAAAAACATCGCTGTCTTCCGCCACATTGCACCTGCACAGAGGCTCATCGCTGTCGTCAAAGCCAATGCCTATGGTCACGGCATGCAACTTGTTGCCCGGACAATCGAGCCACTGGTGGATATATTCGGCGTTGCATTTGCCGAGGAAGGCGCTGTGCTACGCGCTGCAGGAATCACTAAACCAATCATCGTGTTGATGACACCAACAGCTGACGACGCTGAAATAATTGTTACGCACCGGCTCGATGTCGCTGCATGTTCGCTCGATGTAGTACGTCATTTCGCACGCGCTGCTGCTGCACACCGGCAGCGTGTACGGCTGCACGTGTACGTTGATACCGGTATGCACCGTGACGGGCTCCTTCCAGAAGAAATACCTGCATTTATTGATGAGTGCTCGCAGCTTGACAGCGTTGAATTGGCCGGGATCTGTACGCATTTTGCTCGCAGCGATGAGCGTGATTGCACAATGACGACTGAACAAAATCGGCGTTTTGCTACCGTTCTTGACCAACTGGCAGGCGCTGGATACCATTTCCCTCTTGTACATGCAGCCAACACTGGCGCTACGTTGCAACATCGAGCGACACACTACACTGCGCTCCGTATCGGAATTGGACTGTACGGCATCGCACCAGGTGAAACCGCAGCACCTCTGCTCGAGCCAGCATTGCGACTGGTAACCATGATCACTGCCGTACGGCGTGTGGCCGCTGGTGAACCGGTTAGCTATGGCACACACTATATCACATCGCATCCGACGACAATTGCTACGATTCCGATCGGTTACGGGGATGGGTACAGCCGCATGCTTACTGGGAAAGCCGAATGTCTCATCAAAGGGAAGCGTTACCCGATCGTCGGTGCCATTTGCATGGACGAATGCATGGTAGACGTTGGCGACGATCCTGTCGCCGTCGGGGACCCTGTTGTGCTGATTGGGTCCAGCGGCACTGAATCCATCACCGTACGCGAGCTTGCTGAGCGTCTCGGCACAATTCCCTACGAAGTCACTACCCTGCTCGGTGATCGAATCAATCGGGTACTTGTCGAGTAGCCACCGAGTCGCAGTCATCACGGCTTCGGTGATGCTGGCGTAATCATCACCGGGGGGATGTTGCGCTTCCGAGCATCATGTTCAACATTCCGCTGTCGCCGTAGTTCGTTATAGTCCACAGATTCACGAAACCGAAACGTCGAATCGATGATGCCACGGGCAAGGAGTGTGTCACGGGCAACCATGTATCGCCTCTTACCAGGCAGACCCCGGCGAATCTTGTGTGGGATTTGCGAGATAGGAATCCACGGCTCTTCGACAGCGAGCGGATCAAGTGGCAGATCCGTCATCAGCTCGCGGTTCGATCGAAGATCTACCCAGGGACCATATTGCCGTCGGCGGTAGTCGAACATATCGAGGATAATAACCGGTGTTCCAAGCTGGTAAAATCGCCCGATCGAATCGCGCATATTCCCCGTACGGACCCACCGATAGAGCCATTCAGCATCGTCAAGAAATTGCCGCACACACGCATGCGATACGGGACGTCCCGGCATCTCGAACGCATGGAACGCACAGCCAGCGTACTGGTGAAAATTGATCGTGAACGGCAAAACCCATTCGTCATTGAGTGAAGAAACTCGCTCGCGTTGCTTCCAGTTGCAGTAGTATCTGCCGGGCAGCGTCGGCTTGCTTTTGCTCCCACTATTGCATGCAGCAAAACGAACCAACTCCCCGTGTGTATAGCAGGCATATGCCTGGTATTTGTTACTTAGTAGGATGAGCTTGGGAATATCTACTGCTTGCGGATAGAACTGTGGGAAAACTGAATACGCCCGCAGATCGGTCTCGATACGATCGGGAACAACCACCGAATCTCCCACTCGAAGAAAGCGGAGTTCTTTTCGGTTGAGCGTGGCAAGCACTTTGGCGCTATCGGCAGAGCGACCGACCCCGAATGCATGCAACAATGAATCCCGTTGGCGACGACTGTGAAGGACGACTACACGGTAGTTAATCAGCGGGAATCGCTCGCTTAGTTCTTTGTGTCGGCGGATGAGTTGGGCATTTCGTTCCGCCAGTGCCACAGCCGCTGAATCCACCACCCAACCGTTGGCGGAACGTTCCGGATGGTCCATTGGGGTACACCCGAACCCCACCGCACATACAAGCACTAAAACAATGTGCATCGCCAGCTCGTGAATATATACCGCAAAAATGCACTGCATGCCAGCAGCACGTAATGAATGAGCAGGTCTTTCGTCCCTTGTGCCTCCTGATGCACGATACGACGACGATGTCGATACTCCGAACACTGTTTTTTCCCCACGCCGAACCAATTATCCGCATTGGGCGCCACCGCCCGGTTACGCCGGACGACATGCTCCCCTTCGATCCACGACTTGATCCCTGGGATGCAGAACAACAACTTCAACGGATTCAACTCTCCACCCCGTGGCGGATGCTTTGGAGCAGCTTTTGGGCTGCAGGAGCACCTTC
>JAOAEV010000098.1 GCA_026416585.1 Chlorobiota bacterium
GACTCAGCGATATGGTGGTCAGTGTCTGCCAACAAGCGAAAGGGTAAGTTGTGTTTGTCAGCGAAGCTGCGGTGCGACCGTACCGGATCGGGGCTGACGCCGATAACAACTGCACCGTGTTCAGCAAGATGTTCAATTGCGTCTCGGAACTCGCACGCCTGGCGTGTGCAACCGCTGGTATGGTCTTTCGGATAAAAGTACAGCACAACCCACTTACCAGCGTAATCGCTGAGCGAAACAGGGGTGCCATCTTGGTCTGGCGCGGTAAATTCGGGTGCTTTCATTCCAACGTCAAGAGGCATGTTCAAGCTTTGGTGGTGGTACATCGTCGCAATCGCAGGGTTCGTCGGCTGCCACACAGCACCGACACAGCCGGTGCCTACGGACGAACCGCTTGCCATTCGCATTGTGACAACGATGCCGGGTAACACCGAAGGCTTGCCTACCGTTGCCTACACGTTTCGCGCGGAGCATCCCCAACGCGACGGTATTCTGGAGTACTTGTGGGACTTCGACACCGCACAGGTACGAACAACTGCGTCCAGCGTTGAATACACTTTCGCTCACGTTGGCTGGTACGGCGTGACGGTCACCGTGTATCGCAATCACATCGCAATCGGCAGGGGCTGGCTACTGGTTAACATCCGTGGTGAACCGCCCCAGATTCGTACTGTGGCGATTCCTGCTGGCTCGTTTCTGCGTGGCTCGACCCGTGTGGACTTTCGCGAACAACCAGTGGTCGTTGTGCGCATTTCGACACCGCTACTCATGAGTGCCCACGAGATCACTCAAGCCGAGTGGGAACAGGTCATGGGCACAGGTCCTGCGTACTATCGCGGTGCCAATTTACCTGTTACCGACATTACATGGATGGACGCAGTGGACTTCTGCAACCGTCTCTCGATACGGCTCGGTTTAACTCCATGCTATCGTATCGCGGGCGATGCGGTCGAATGCAATTGGAATGCTAACGGCTACCGACTTCCGACCGAGGCTGAGTGGGAATATGCTGCACGCGCGGCCACAACAACTGACACCTATGCCGGCAACATCGCACAACCATTCGCTGAATGCACCGAAACCGATACTCTCGATCCAGTTCTCGATCGCATCGCATGGTACTGCAAGAACTCCAGCATGCTTCCCCATCCAGTTGGGCTCAAGGAACCGAACCAGTGGGGACTCTACGACATGCTCGGCAACGTCGCTGAGTTTGTCTGGGATTGGAGTAGCGGAGCCCAGTATTCGCCTGGAGACACACTTGATCCTCGAGGACCGGCACAGGGCATGCAGCGTATCCTTCGGGGAGGCAGTTTCCTCGACGGCGCACGATACTGCCGGGCAGCAGCGCGACCGTTTTCTGCACCACCGACCCGTGGGAAGTTCTACGTCGGATTCCGCATTGTCCGGCTCGTCCACTAAGCACTGGCACGATGGTTGCGTCATACTACCATCGAAACGGTCGTTGGAATGCAACGCTATGTCCGTGCGTATCACTGTCCCGCTCGGTGAGAAAATCACCCGCGTACGAATCCTTCGTGCGAGTGAGACGTTCAACCTCGAACCATTGGCACTGGAAGATTTTTCCGATACAGAGTTTATCGGCGACCGCCCCGATCCGTCGCCGGCTGGTCAGAACACACCTGCAGCAGAGGTTCCCACCGAGCCTCCACTGTTTACCATCGAACAGGTCCAGGAAGAAGTGCAAACCGCCTACGACCGGGGCTTTGCTGACGGACAAGATGTTGCCTCGGCGGTTCTGCATACTGAAATCAACACGCTGACAGAACGGCTACGAGAATTCGATGCTATCGTCACTGCTCTCCAGCAGCAATACGCCGCAGCGATTGCACAGATCGAGCATGTTGCACTTGATGCAGCAGTGGCAATAGCACGCGTCATCGTCGGTGCTGAAGCCGAACGAGGGACCGAGTGCGTTACTACTCAAATTCGCGCAGCGATGGCACAGTACCACGGCAAAGATGCAGTCACTATTCGCCTTCACCCGACGTCGTTAGAAGCACTCAACGCCGCCGGTAGCACCGTAGCGCTCGGTACTGAGCACTCCCGATCAATTACGCTGGTCGCAGATTCGACAGTCGAGCCTGGCGGCTGCATCCTTGAAACTGCCTTGGGGACATTCGATGCACAATTGCGGACGCAACTGGAACGGGCACGGCAGCTCTTGGCAGATCAACTCCAAACCATATCCCCCACACCAGAAGAACAAAGCAATGCCATTTGACGCCGGTGTTTTATCCAAGCGCGCGCTCATCGAGCACTACGGTACCATCGCCAATGTTGTTGGCGTCACAATTGAAAGCATTGGTCCGCAAGCAGCCATCGGTGAGCTTCTGCAACTACGCACTCCGGATAACACGCCAGTTGCCGATTGTGAAGTTGTCGGTTTTCGTGACAGCCGCATCATCGCGATGGTGCTGGGTCAGACACATCGTCTGATGCCAGGCATGAAATTGGTCGCTACTGGTTCATCTCTTGAGGTAGCGCTCGGTCCGGGCTTGCTTGGACGGGTGCTTGATGGATTGGGACGCCCGCTTGATACCAACGGTCGTGTTGGCGTCGTCGAACGACGCGCAGTGCATGCAGCAGCACCATCCCCGCTCGAACGCCAGCCGATTACAGCGCCTTTATCAACCGGCGTTCGAGCTATCGACAGCATGCTCACACTTGGCAAAGGGCAGCGTATGGGAATTTTTGCTGGCTCCGGTGTGGGTAAGTCCACATTGCTCGGCATGCTGGCACGCTACACCAGTGCCGATGTCAACGTCATCGCCCTCATCGGCGAGCGTGGACGCGAAGTACGAGATTTTTTGGAAAAAGACCTTGGTCCAGCAGGATTGGAACGATCTGTGGTCGTCTGCGCAACAAGTGACCAACCAGCCCTCATCCGTATCAAAGCGGCATTGGTTGCTACGACCATCGCCGAATACTTCCGCGATCAAGGACTCGACGTGCTCTTGATGATGGACTCGGTCACTCGACTGGCAATGGCACAACGCGAAGTTGGTCTTGCCATCGGCGAACCTCCCACCACAAAAGGCTACACACCGTCGGTATTCGCATTGCTCCACCATGTGATGGAACGAGCAGGTACTTCGAGCATCGGCACGATTACGGCACTCTACACCGTCCTTGTCGAAGGCGACGACATGAACGAGCCAGTCGCCGATGCTGCACGCGGTATTCTTGATGGGCACATTGTGTTAGCACGAAAACTTGCCCAGCAGGCACACTATCCAGCCATTGACGTTCTCCAAAGCGTTAGTCGTGTTATGAACGACATCATCAGCTCCGACCATCGCCAGGCAGCGCGAACCATCCGAGAACTACTCGCGACCTATGCCGAAGCAGAAGACTTGATCGCTGTCGGTGCCTATCAGGCAGGAACCAACCCAACGCTCGATCGTGCGATTGCACTTCGACCCGCTATTGTGAGTTTTCTCCGTCAGCAAACCGACGAACACTCGTCGTTCGACCAAACACTGCAACAGTTACTCACGCTGGCATCACAAAGCCGAACGTAGAGCCCCGCCCAGAGCAGAGCCTGAGTGCACGAGGTATCGGAGCTGCTGCACTGTATGTTTGCTTGGTAGAATTTCCATTCGGGTTTGGTGCCATGGTGGTAGTTGTGATACTCGTTGCTGTTAGCATTGTCTGGTCGCAACGCTTCACCGATCGGACCATCGTCATCAACCCATTGCTGGACACCACTGCAGCATGCCCGTCCGGACAGTGGAACTGGATGGCATCGAGCATCGGCTGGGGAGAATTCGGTAGTTATCTGGAAGGCGATGCCGAACACGCATGGATTCAACGGCTCGGCGCTGCCATCGAGCTTGTGCGTATCGGATCGCACACAAGTGTGGCATTTACCAGCGACATTGAATTTATCGCCAACCCCGACAACAACATTCGTTTCAACCCACGAGCAGTGTTTTGGCAGGAAGGTTTCCTCGTAACTTTCCGCAACAGCAACGGCTACTGGCAAATTGGCTACTACCACCGCTGCAAACACGATGTGGATAATCTCACGATTGGGCGCGAGCGAGCACTGATCTACGGCAGCGTGCTGGCAAAATATCTCTGGCCATTGACACTCGAACGCTGGGAAGGAGTCGGTGTTCTTCGCGCGGACGTGTTCACCATTCGCCAAGACGATCGAACACCACCAACCGACGACGGAAACTTTCCGCATCATAAGCGCATGACGGCAACAGTCGGTGCGAGCTTCCATGCACGCCGAGCGTTGACGGACTTGCTGGGAATCTACCTTGCATCATGGCTACAAGCAACCGCCTACGGTACGACGATGAGTACCTACCCAACATTTGATGGCATTCGAACGGCAACACTCAACGGCGGCATCACTGCTGGCATCGCCATTACGGGACAATCGCATTTCCGCATTGGGCTTACATGGGAATACCTGGCTGATACGGGAGTCAACCCACAACCAGAACACTCGCATCTGGTGTCGCTGACGGTCAGCATCGTCAATCCCCGTGCGATTTGGTAGTGCTACTGGCGTTGCTGAAAAGGCAGGGTTGCAACTTTGGCACCGATGTTTCGTACATCCATCCGCATTCTGTTTTTACCAACTGTTAGGTTCCCCTATGACCCGTCGATGTTTGTGGGCAGCAGGTTTTGTGTTGGCTACGCTGAGCGGTTGCGCCGCGACGCAAATAACACCTCTGGAGCGCATCACACTCGGTAGCGGTGGTGGCATTGCAGGGATCCGGAGTGGGTACCGCATCGAACGATCTGGGATGATTGAGCAATGGGAAACCCATGGCGAGAGTATGCACATCCGTGCAGCAGCAAAAGTCCCCTCTACTAACGTCCGCGACATCTTTGCTCGTGCAGCAGCACTTGGCGCCGATACGCTCCAGCTCGATCGCACTGGCAATGTTACGTACTGGCTTGAGCTGACATCGGCTCGGCGCACTGTACGGCTGCGTTGGACCGATCCTGATGCTATCCCACCGCATATTGCCGTGTTCTACCGCGAACTGCTTGAGCGTTGTCAAAACGCAATTGATGGGAAGTAGCCATCGCTGTAAGTTCGCTGCCGCATCGGAATTATCTATCATGCAGCGGAGGTTGGTCATGGTTGGGTTGCTTTTGTGGTTGTGCGTCAGCAGTGTGTTCGCGCAAACGGTTGTCAAACCATCGTTCGGGACTTCTCCGTCTCTTTATCGTTCTCACCGCAACCCAATCGCACTCCCAGCGATGCTCGATGTGGGCCGATTGGAGTATCTCCGCACCCTTGCCCGTAGTGGGATCAGTGTGACAATCGCTCCACACGGCGGACGCACGATCTACGCCGACCGTCGTGCACTGATGACAGTACACGTCAAAGAACTTTCCACCCAAGAAGCATCTCTGCGCGCACGGGACGTTGCTGTTGAGATGTTCGCTCGTGCTGGTGTCGGCACACCAGAACTATCAGTCGAACGGAGCTGGCGTGATCAGCTCGGCGCGATGCACGTCGTCCTTCGCCAACAGATTGCGGGTATCCCAGTTTGGTCAAGCGAGGTTCGAGTACACTTCACCAGTGATGGCGTACTGTCGTTGGTACAGGGCACAGTGTTCCCGACCGATGCGCTACCATCTCTTGCTAACGCTATCGGTGCTGATCAAGCACGCACTAAAGCCGCCGAATACCTTGCCGCCATCACCGATGGAAAGATGGGGACACAATCCACATGGGAAGCTCGACGTGTGATATTCCCTGAGCGCACACCACCATGGCAACTGCGTTCTTGCTGGCACGTTACCGCTTACCCTGATGGATTCCAGCGCTGGGAAGTCTTCGTCGAAACCGAAACAGGTCGCGTCGTTTTTGCCTACAACAACACACACCGAGACGGTCCAGCAACAGCGCAAGCGACAGACTTGCTCGGTCAGCAGCGGACAATCAACACCTACCAGCTTGGAAGAACGTACTATTTGCTCGACGCCTCGCGCCCAATGTACAATGAGGCACGTTCACAATTACCTGACAAACCTATCGGCGCAATTCTCACCGTCAGTGCAAACAACACCGACCTGGTGCGTATCACACACATCGCGTCACCGACCAATACGTGGAATGATCCGGCTTCGGTCTCTGCGCACGCCAATGCCGGCATTGCCTACGAGTACTACCGCACCACACACAATCGGAATTCTCTTGATGGGAATGGTGGGACGATTTTGAGCGTGATACATGTGACCCAAAACGGCAGACCAATGGACAATGCCTTCTGGAACGGGAAAGTGATGGCATACGGCGATGGTAATATCGTGTTCCGTCCGCTGGCGCGCGGCCTCGACGTTGCTGCACACGAAATGTCGCACGGTGTCATCGAGCACACCGCCAACTTGGTGTACTTGAGCCAATCGGGTGCGATCAACGAATCGTTAGCGGATGTGTTCGGCGTTATGGTTGATCGCGATGATTGGCTTGTCGGAGAAGACGTAGTCAATCCACAGTATTTCCCGTCGGGCGCTATGCGCAGTTTCATCGATCCGCATAACGGTGGGAGCAGTATGCAAAGTCCAGGTTGGCAGCCGCGACACATGAACGAATATCAACTACTTCCCGAAACCGAAGAAGGCGACAACGGCGGGGTACACGTCAACAGTGGTATCCCCAATCATGCCTGCTACCTGATCGCCCAGCGAATCGGTCGAGAGAAAACCGAGCGCATTTACTACCGCGCCCTAACAACGTACTTAACACAGAACTCACAGTTTCTCGACTTACGGCGGGCAGTCATCGCAGCAGCACGCGATCTCTACGGCGAAGGCACTGAAACGCAAGCGATTGCATCAGCCTTCGATGCTGTTGGCATTACCGATGGCGGAGGCGGCAGCTCAGGACCGCGCGACTACGAGCCTACACCAGGCACCGATCGGCTGTTGGTATATGCACCCGGTTATCTCGCCCTGTATGTGTTCGACGATGCGAACAACCCAACAACTGCTCGCCCTGTCTCCTCACAATCGGGCTTATTCTCCCGACCCACAGTGACCGATGACGGCACAGTCTGCGTGTATGTTTCTGCGGACAATACGCTCCGCGCATGCGCACTGACATCGTCGACCGTCCAAGAGCAAGTACTCGATGCAACCCCCGCTTGGCGGAGCATTGCACTCTCGCCGGACGGGAAGCGGCTTGCAGCAACATCAACTGCCTACGACCCAACAGTATACGTGTACGACCTGAATGCATCTCCACCGACCGTTCGTGCCTTTCGGCTCTACACACCGAACTATTCTGGCGACACCAGCGCCTCACAACTGGTGTTTGCCGACGCGATGCAGTGGAATCTCGACGGACAGACTCTTTTGCTTGATGCACTTAACCTCACACAAACCGCATCTGGTGATACACTTGCGTACTGGGACATTCTCCAGATCCGCGTGTGGGACCGTGCATCCAACACATTTGGCTCTGGCATTATCACGCGTGCATTGCCTGTCCAACCAGTCGGCGTAAGTATTGGCAATCCGGCATATGCGAAAAATTCGCCATACATCATTGCCTTCGATCGCTATGACGACAACACGGGCACCTACGCAGTGATGGCAGCGAATCTCAGCACACAGACGGTCGAAAAACTTACAGACAATACCACGCTCGGCTACCCAAGCTACCGAGGTGACGATGGACGCATTGCAGTGACAACCATCGTGCAGCAAACCACCGGGATTGCAGCGCTGCCACTCGATGGAAGCAAAATTCGCACTGCAGGGAATCCCGTTTGGCTCCTCACCGGTGCGATTGTGCCGGTTTATTTCCGCGTCGGACAGCGACCGCTCAGCATTGATGACCAATCAGAGCTGCTTACGATGCGCATTACTCCCACACCGACGCCTACTGACGATGCAATACTCGAACTTGCATCACCGCCTGCCGAGTGGTCATGGTTTCTCAGCGACGCACTCGGTCGTATTCGATCCAGCAGCAGGGAGCACTCTGCTCGCGCACTGATTTCCACCACTGCATTAGAGCCAGGTGTGTACTACTGCACGGTCATCGCCGGCGAGCGCTGCCAAACACTTCCACTGGTCGTGGTGCGCTGAGCGGCAGCTAATTTCGCCGTTATGAAGCCACGTATCGCTATCATTTTCACAGGCGGGACAATTGCGTCGAAATTGTCGGAAGCATTCGGCGGAATTATCCCTACGCTTAGTGCTCATGACATCCTCGATACCGTACCAGAGATTCGCCACTTGGCAGAGATCGACATCGTTGAGTACGGCAAATTTCCCGGTCCTCACATGACGCCAGCGCGCATGTTTGAGGTTGCCCAGATCGCCCAGCGTTTACTCGACCGTGACGACATTGCTGGCGTGGTCGTCACGCATGGCACTGATACACTCGAAGAAACCGCTTTCTTGCTTGATTGCACCGTCACCAGCAACAAGCCAATTGTTGTCGTCGGTGCCATGCGCAATTCGAGCGAGCCAGATTGGGACGGTCCGCGGAATCTCCGCGATGGTGTGGCAATTGCAATCAGTCCGGACTTTCGCACGATGGGAGCGTTAGTCTGTTTGGCAGGCACCATCAATGCTGCATCGGAAGTAACCAAAACCGATACCGAAGAAGTCAACACATTTCGCAGTCTTGATTTCGGTCCAATCGGCCGCATCTCAAACGGCAAGCCCATTCGCTATCGCGCTCCCGTACACCGCGAGACGTTCCCAACCACGTACATACCGTCAAATCTCCCACTTATCAAATGCTATGCGGGGATGGATGGATGGATGATTCGTGCTGCCATCGAACGCGGTGCAGAGGGATTGGTCATCGAAGCAATGGGTGTTGGGAACGTGCCACCACCGGCGTACTACGAGTTGGTCGCTGCCGTCGAACGTGGTATCCCTGTTGTACTCGTTTCGCGCTGTCCGGTCGGTCGGACCGAGCACATCTACGCCTACGAAGGTGCCGGTAAACATTTACACGAAGCAGGCGTGATTTTTGCCGATTTTCTCAACGGACAGAAAGCACGCATCAAACTCCTGTGCGCGCTCGGTGCTGGATACAGCATCGAGCGTATTCGCAGTTCGTTCGAGTGGGTCGAGTAATTTCGCTCTGCTATGCCACGCACCGATGCTTCACCCCAAACACCGCTCATGCGGCAGTACGAAGCCATCAAACGGCAGCATGCCGATGCGATCGTCCTGTTCCGTATGGGCGACTTTTTCGAGACGTTCGGCGAAGATGCAATCATCACCGCGCGTGTATGTGGCATCGTGCTCACCAAACGCAACAATGGTGCTGCCGGTGATGTACCACTGGCTGGCTTCCCCTATCACCAGCTCGACACGTATCTACCCAAACTGATCACTGCTGGCTACCGCGTGGCAGTGTGCGAACAGCTTGAGGATCCCAAACTGGCCCGCGGCTTGGTCAAACGTGGTGTGGTCGAAATCGTCACGCCTGGAGTGGCACTCTACGACAAAGTGCTCGATGCCAGCAGCAACCGCTACGTTGCAGCGATGATCGAAGACCGCAACGGGTGGGGTTTGGCGTATGCTGACGTTTCGACGGGAGAATTTGTCGTCGGGCAGCTTGCGGAAGCTGAGGTGCTGCCACTGATGGAGACACTGTCGCCGGCAGAGCTGGTCATTGCCAAGCCACAAGCGGAACACATCATTGCCATGATCGAGCGCTTGCCGATCAAACCCACTATCACACGCATTGAGCCGTGGCACTTCGACACAATCGAAGCACGGCGACGTCTGACGGAACATTTCCACACAACCTCACTAAAAGGATTTGACATCGAGCAGCTCGACAGTGGCATTGGTGCAGCCGGTGCACTGCTCCGATACATCAGTGACGCTCAATTGGGCAGCGTCGAACAAATCCGCTCAGTACGACGTTGGCACAATACCGACGTTATGTTGCTCGATACCGGCACCAGACGCAATCTCGATTTACTCCCGAGCGGGAACGGGCGCTTTTCACTGGTAGCGGTCATTGATCGAACATTGACGCCGATGGGCGCGCGACTGCTCAAGCAATGGCTGGCTGTTCCGCTCCGCCGTCGTGACCGCATCGAGTGGCGCCAGGCAATTGTCGCTGAACTGGTCGAACGCGCAGAGATCCGGGAGCGTCTCGCAGCGGCGCTTCGTCCGATCGGTGACCTTGAACGCACAATCACAAAAATTTGCACTGGACGAGCCACACCACGCGATGTGCGCAGTCTCGCCACCGCACTCGCTCAAGTACCGCTTGCGACAACTGTAGCGGACGTGGTCACCGAACCACTCTCATCGTTGCTGGCAGGCATCCCGGATGTTACCTACGTCCGACATCGCATCGACTCAGCATTGATCGAGGAACCAAGTGCACAACTCGGCACCGGTAACGTCTTTCGCAGCGGCTACAATACCGACCTCGATGAAGCGCTCGATGCACTCGTCAACGGCAAGCAGTGGTTGACACAATATCAAGAACGACTCCGCAGCGAAACGGGTATTGGTTCACTCAAACTCGGGTTCAACAACGTTTTTGGCTACTACATCGAAGTCACCCACGCACACCGCGCCAAAGTGCCCGAATGGTTCGAACGCAAGCAGACGCTCACCTCTGCTGAGCGGTACACGACCCCAGAGCTGCGTCAGTTGGAAACCCGCATCGCGCAAGCATCGGATCGCGTTCAGCAGCTCGAGCAGTTGCTCTTTGCTCAGCTCCGCGCCGAGATCGCCGAACATACCGCTGAGCTACAACAAGTGGCACGCGACGTGGCAACGCTCGACGTACTCCAATCGCTGGCAACGGTCGCTGTCGAGCGCCGCTATGTGCGCCCAACTCTCCGTGACGATGGCGTTCTCCGTATCGAAGCAGGACGCCATCCTGTTGTCGAGGCAAACTTGCCGCTTGGTCAGATCTATCAGCCGAACTCAACCGTACTCGGCACACCCGACGAGCGGATTCACATTATCACTGGCCCGAATATGGCGGGGAAATCTTGCTATCTGCGGCAAGTTGGCTTGATCGTGTTGATGGCACACGTTGGTTCGTTCGTGCCTGCCGACCGCGCGGAGATTCCTCTTGTGGACCGAATCTTTACACGAGTCGGCGCACAGGACAATCTTGGCGCAGGTGAAAGTACGTTCTTAGTTGAGATGCAAGAAGCTGCGACAATCGTCAACAATGCCACGTCGGAGAGTCTGATTTTGCTCGACGAGGTCGGACGTGGTACTGCCACGCGCGAGGGCATCGCACTGGCATGGGCAATTGTTGAGTACATCTACCGTTCGATTGGCGCCAAGACTCTGTTTGCCACACACTATCGCGAACTGACTGAGCTGACAGAGTACTACAAGGGAATTCAGCTCTACCGCGCCGAGGTCAAGGAGGTCGGGACAACACTGCTATTTCCACACCGCATTGTGCCAGGAGTCTCGGATTACTCGTTCGGTATTCACGTGGCACAAATGGCGGGGATGCCCGATGCTGTCATCGAACGTGCACGATCGGTGCTGGAAAGCTTGGAGCAGCTCTCGCCACGCGCTGCTTCTCCCGTGCACATCGCCCACACTGAAACTGTTCAGCTTTCGATTTTCGAACAAGCGCCGGACCCCATACGTCAACAGCTTCGGCTCCTCGATATTGAACGCATCACCCCACTACAAGCATTACAGCTTCTGGCGGAGCTGATCGAACAAGTCCGGAAGTGAAACATCGAGCCACCCCCGTGTATTAGTTTGGCAGTCGAATGCACTGCGGTTCACTGTCATGAAACCACTCGCACTGGCTTTTGCACTCATCATCGCAATTGTCGGATGTCACGAAGCACCGACACCACCAGTTGCGCAACCAACCGACAGTGCGGCAATCTACCGGCGCGTGTTTATACCGCCAGAGAAATGCCAACCATGTCATCCGGACCACTACCGCGAGTGGTCAATCTCGATGCATGCATATGCTGTCGTGGATCCGATCTTTCATGCCATGAACGAGCAAGGACAGCAGCTCACCGGGGGGCGGCTCGGTCAATTCTGCATCGCATGCCATTCGCCAGCAGCATCGTTGTTGGGTGAAGCACCCGGCGGTATCATTCGCGGCGAGTTATCGCCGCACTCACGTGGAGGCGTCACATGCGTGACCTGTCATGCTGCAGCGGTGCAAGTGCCTGGGCATGGCATCACGCGCTTCCGACTCGACGGTGTTTTAAGCGGTAGCGTGCTCAATCCTGTTCCGAACGACTTCCACGCATCAGTCTACGACCCACGCTTCGAACAGAGTGAAGTCTGCGCGGGTTGCCATGATGTTGTCAATCAGCGCGGTTTTCGGGTTGAACAGACGTTCACCGAATGGAAGAACAGCGTCTATCCTGGCCGTGCATTGACCTGCCAGTCATGCCACATGAAGTGGACCTACGGACCCATTGCCACCGGAGGTCCGATACGACGGCGCCACTCACACATCATGGAGGGCATTGACGTCGCATTGACGGACTTCCCCGGACGGGAAGAAACGATGCAGCTCATTCAGTACGCGCTTGACAACGCGCTGCTGGTTACGATCGATGCACCCGGCAGTGTTCGACGTGGTACGGATATTCCCCTCTCAGTGGCAATTTTCAACCATAACGTCGGGCACAATATCCCCAGCGGTACAATCTTTGAGCGGCAGTTGTGGGTTGAACTGGTCGTGACCACTGAGCAGGGCGATACCATCTATGCCAGTGGGCTGCTCGATCCCAACGGCGACCTCCGCACCAAGGGAAGCGAGTACGTCGAACGTGGACTGTTACCTACCGATACAGCGCTGGCATTATTCAATGGGATCGCATATCGGCATGGCACACCGATTACGTTTTTCTTCGACGCAGACGCGGTCGAGAACCGAACAATTCCCCCCTTCGAGACACGGTGGGCGCGGTACACAATCCCTGCTGCTGCGACGGCAAATACTGGAATGCTTTCGGTGTCGGTGCGAGTGCTGTTTCGTGCGTTTCCTCCTTACCTTCTGCGAGCGTTCGGGCATGGGGCACTGGTTGAGCGGCTCCCAATATTCACGGTGCGTCAGTTGCGGTCGTCAATCACCGT
>JAOAEV010000105.1 GCA_026416585.1 Chlorobiota bacterium
ACCTCGGTGCCCGTGATGTCGCTGGGCATAAGGTCTGGGGTGAATTGAATGCGGGAAAATTTCAGGTCCAGCGTATCTGCCAGCGTGCGGACCAGCAATGTTTTCGCCAAGCCGGGAACGCCGACCAGTAAGCAATGCCCCTGCGCAAAGAGACTAATCAGGAGTTGCTCGATAATGCGCTCTTGCCCGACGATGACGCGAGCGATTTGTGTGCGAACTTTTGCGATTGCGTTACCAAGCTCTTTGAGCTGTTCGATGTCAGACTGCATGATGGTCACCGGTGGAATGAAACAACGGCTGCGATTGACACATGGCGGCAAAATTTATTGTTGCTCCTCTTCGAGCAAAACGTGCTCTGGCTTGCCCAGTGGCGAAAGATCACTGAAAAGACGCTCGAGATCACCGACGGCGGCAATGATAAGCCGTGCGGGATCAAATACGCGCTGCTGGATCGAGGCGAGCGCAGAGGCATCAAGAGCGTCGATAGTTGTCAGAAGCTGGTTGTAAAAGTTTGTCGGCAAATCGTTGAGAGCCAGATCGATTGCCATTGCTGCGATTGCATCGGGTGTTTCGACGCTGCGCCAAAAGCTCCCGAATAGGTACTGGCGTGCCTGGTGAATTTCGTCGTTCGTTAGTGGAGCAGATGCTAAACGCTGCCACTCGGTGCGGAGCAATTCAATGGCACGTGATACATTGTCAGGCGTTGTGCTCGTTGAGACAGCAAAGGTGCCTGCACGTTTGCTTGCGGATAACACACCGAATGCACCATAGGTCAGCCCCTGGCGTTCGCGGAGAATCATGTTGACGCGCGAACGAAAATGACCAGCGAAGGCAGTTGCCACCAGTAGTGCTGCTGGATAGTCAGCACTGGTGTATCCCACCGCACTATGCCCGAGCCGTAGCTCGACTTGTTCGGTCAAGATGCTCTGTCCAATACCAATTGCCGATGGTGGTTCTGGTGGCTGTGGAAGTTGCTGCTGTTCTGCTGTGCTGCCAAGTTGCGAAAAATGTGATGCTACCAGTTGCCGCACTGCGTCGGCATCGAAGTTGCCAATCATCAGAATTGTCCATGCACTGCTGCGGATCAGTTGGTTGTACCATGCAGCAACATCATCCCGCTGGAGAGAAGCGATGCTTGCGGGTGTCCCATTCAGCGGACGGCTTGCGGGGTGATTCGGGTACCGGAGCTTGTGGAAAATGCGCCGTGCTCGATAGCTCGAATCGGCGAGCAACAGCGGGAACGACGCAAGCGTTTGCTGGCGTACTTTGTCGAATTCATCAGCAGCAAATGCTGGCGCAGTAATGCATTCTGCGGCCAACTCGATGAGCTGGATCCAGTGATCCGGCAAACCAGTGATAGTGATGCCAATGCTTCGCCGGGCAGCATTAGTCTGCACCGTTGCACCGAGGCGATCGATTGCTGAGGTAAACTCTCGGTGGGTGCGCTTCTGGGTTCCACGCGGAAGCATTGCAGCGACTACACTTGACATTCCCGATATAGGTTCGGTCGCTGTTCCTTCACGCACGAACACGCCAATCGAAACGGTCATTGCTGTTGCCATCGGCACAAGAAGAATGCGAGCGCCAGCAGGAGTATGAGCTGAAATTGCTTCTGGGAAATAGAAGTTAGGGGCTTCCAGGCGGGGCACGTTAACCATTACCTACGGTCGAAATTGACGCTGTGCAAAGATACCGAGCTGGAGCCAGAGGCTGTATTTTCGGCACCTGCAAAGAAATGGTCTTTTGAGATGCGACCTCTTGGCGGAATGATCACCCTCATTACGGGTGCCACCAGCGGCATCGGCCAAGCGTGTGCAGAACTGTTCGCTGATGCCGGCTCTGACATTATTGCCGTTGGGCGGCGTACTGAACGGCTTGAGTCTCTGGCCTGCTCGATCGAGCAAAAAAGTGGTGTGCGTGTGCTTCCGATCACATGCGATGTTCGTAATCGCCAGGCAGTGCAAGACGCTCTTGGTCACCTGCCCCAGAAGTGGCAACCGGTGGATATTCTCCTCAACAACGCAGGGTTAGCACGTGGGCTGGCGCCCATCTATCAGGGTTCGTTCGATGACTGGGACGAAATGGTTCAAACAAACCTGGTCGGTTTGCTGAACGTCCTGCGTGTTGTACTGCCAGGGATGGTAGAACGTCAGAAAGGAACAGTCATCAACATTAGCTCAATTGCTGGACGCGAGGTTTATCCGAATGGCAATGTCTATTGCGCAACAAAACATGCCGTGCGCGCTCTCAGTCAAGCGATGCAGTTGGATCTGTGCGGCAGCGGCGTGCGTGTGACCAACATTGATCCTGGGATGGTTGAGACAGAATTCTCGCTGGTGCGCTTTCACGGAAATACCGAACGGGCTGCATCCGTCTATACAGGCATGACGCCCCTGACCGGACATGATGTGGCAGAAGTGGCGCTGTTTTGTGCTACGCGTCCGCCGCATGTGAGCATCCACGACGTGCTGGTGATGCCACGTGATCAAGCAAGTACGACGTTGGTTCACCGTCGCACCTAACATGGGAATTTTTGAACGACTGGTACGGATACTCCGTGCTGAGATCACCGATCATGTCGGGGGTGGTTCGACGGTCGAGCTTCCCCGTGACGATGATGAGCTACGTCGTATTATCGAGGAACTCAACGCAAAGCAATCGCCGGAACGCCCGCGCCCAACCGGTGTTGTGGAGTGGGCATACCGAACACTTGGTGTAACGCCGATGGCAACCAACGATGACATCAAAGCGGCATATCGTCGCGCGATAAGTCGCACGCATCCTGACCGCTTTGCACGCGCACCCGAGCAGCAACAGCGCGAAGCCGCCCGACGCGCGCAGGAGATCAACAGAGCCTACGCAATTTTGAAAGCAGTTCGCAAATTTTGACCAGCCGTGCAATGATCAAATCGACTCTGCGGGATGCTGCTATCATTGCCACGAGCGCGATTGCGCTTGGTGTGGTGTATAATGCAGCGTTTTCGGTCAAGCCGCTGCCGTGGATTCGGCAGCCACGCATTGTGGATACCGTCAGTACTGATGCACTTTTTCGGACGTTGACACCATCGCGTGCCGATACAACCCAGCCCAGTCAAAACTCTGCCGTAACGACAGCATCAGTACCAAGCACCCCGAAGACTGATAGCACAAAGCAATCAATACCTCCACCATCGAGCCAGCAATCCTCGGCACCGCGTTTGCCGCCGAAAAACGATTTGACGCCACCGAGCGATGACCATGGTCGTGTACGTGCTGTCACGTACAAGCAGGTGCGGATGATGTTGCGTAACGAAGACGTTCTCTTCATGGATGCACGCCGCAAAGACGAATACGACAGCGGGCACATTCCCCGTGCACTCAATGTGGACATTCAGCTATTCGAGCTCGATCCAAACTACCGCAATCAAATCATGCAAATGCTCTACTCGCTCGACAAGCGTCGTCCCGTGGTTACCTACTGTGGTGGAGGGCATTGCGAGTTGAGTCACAGGCTTTCCGATCTTCTCGTCTCAATTGGCTTCGAGCATGTGTTTATCTACTTGGGTGGCTGGAACGAGTATTCAAGCAAACCTGATTCTCCACGCCAACAATGAACGGCGAAACGACATCAGCAGCACTGCGGCTGCTCCAATTGCGATACGGCATTGTCGGTGAGTCCCCACTGATCAAAGAAGCGATCGAGCAACTAATGCAGGTGGCACCGACAGACTTGACCGTTCTGATCACGGGCGAGACGGGGACAGGTAAGGATGTGTTTGCCCGTGCCATTCATGGACTCAGCCCACGACGAAAGGCACCGATGATCAGTGTTAACTGCGGCGCAATCCCCGAAACGCTGCTTGAATCAGAACTCTTCGGGCATGAGAAGGGAGCATTCACAGGTGCGGTCGAGCAACGCAAAGGATTTTTTGAAGTTGCCAATGGTGGGACGGTCTTCCTCGACGAGATTGGAGAAATGCCTATCGGTACGCAAGTGAAACTGTTGCGTGTGCTCGAAACAGGTGAGTTCACGCGACTTGGTTCGACACAGGTCATCCGTGTTGATGTACGCATCATTGCTGCGACGAATCGCGATTTAGCCTACGAAGTGCGCCAGGGTAGGTTCCGTGAAGACCTATACTACCGCCTCAATGCAGTACACCTCCATCTGCCACCACTGCGCAAACGGCCGGAGGACATTCCGCTCTTGGTTGAATACTACGCGACAAAAGTTGCCGAGCGAATCGGAGCGACCTACGAAGGCATTGACGGTGACGCCATCGCATTACTGCAACAGCACAGCTGGCGGGGCAATGTGCGCGAGCTGCGTAACTTGGTCGAAACACTTGTGACGATCGGACATGGACGGCGTATTACTGCAGATGATGTGCGGCGATACCTTCATCGCGATGATGTGCCGGAACCAACCAAAGCTCTTGTTCTACACTCAGCAGCGCAGCGCGCTGAAGCGCAACCGTTGGATTTAGCGCTGGTCTATCACACACTGCTCCAGTTGCAAGCTGAGGTTTCCGCCATGCGGGGAGCAATCACAGCGCTTGCTGAACGTATCGCACAGTGGAGTACTATAGTCCTCCCAACGCAGCGTGACCCGGATGACGTCTTCGGCCGGGATCCTGAGGACTTCCGACTCGAGGACATGGAGCGTCGGTTGATTGTTGCTGCTCTCAAGCGATTCAACGGCAGTCGCCGCAGTGCAGCGAGGGCACTCGGTATCAGCGAGCGTACGCTGTATCGCAAATTGCAAGAATACAACCTCAACGAGATGTTGTAGCCATTGCGGCAGGTGCTGTCCGGAGGCGTAGGTGACCGGTTGCAGCAAGGAGTTGCTGCAGAATCTCGATGGCATGCGATGATGTTGCAATGGGAACATCGAGAATGGCTATCGTACTCACTTGCCGAAATCGTGCGCCGGCGACCTCAGCAGCAGCAGCGACAATAGCGGGGAAAACTTGCTCGTAGTACCACGGTGGAGCAGACCGTGGCAGCTCGATACTCATCAGCGAACCTTCGATCCTGATGCGGTCAGCTCCCACCTGTGCACCGATAATTCGTAGTTGTACGCCGAACAGCAACTGTTCGGCTTCCTCCGGTAGCGGTCCATAGCGATCGCGTAGCTCTTCGCGGATCCGTTCGAGTTCATCGGGTGTGCTACACCGATAAAGCCGCTTGTACCACTCGAAGCGGTCGGTGTCGTGTGGAATGTATGTGGCAGGCAAGAGTGCATCGCTCGGTAGGTCGATGGTGATGCTGTCGTTGACAAATGTTCGTTCCTGATCGGGGAAAAGCTCGGCGAATTCTTCGGTGCGAAGCTCTTGGACGGCTTCGTCGAGGATACGGTGGTAGGTTTCGAATCCAAGTTCGCTGATGTAGCCACTCTGTTCAGCGCCGAAGATGTTGCCTGCTCCACGGATTTCCATATCGCGCAGGGCGAGTTGAAACCCGCTCCCCAACTCGGTAAACTCTTCGATCGCGCGTAAACGCTCGAGGGCCTGCCGATTGAGCGAACGAAACGAGTGGACGACCAGATAGCAAAACGCTTGACGATTTGAGCGCCCCACACGTCCCCGCAATTGATACAGTTCGGCAAGCCCGAAACGCTCAGCATTGATGATCACGATGGTATTGACGTTCGGCATATCCAAGCCGTTCTCGACGATCTTGGTTGCAAGTAGGACATCGTATTTCCGTTCGAGAAATCGTTCGACGACACGCTCGAGCGATGCTGGTTGGAGTTGACCGTGTGCAATACCGATGCGAAGCGTCGGTACCAGTCCCAACAATCGTTGCTGGATAGCTGAGATACCTTCGATCGAATCACTGATAACAAAAATTTGTCCGCCAC
>JAOAEV010000048.1 GCA_026416585.1 Chlorobiota bacterium
TAATCGGTCCCATCAGGGGAGAAATGAGCATTGCGCCAATGATCACAGCTGTCGAATTGACGTTCAACCCGACGGATGCAACAAGTACGGCACAGATGAGTACCCAGAGGTTGACCCCACGGAATTCGACGTCGCGCTCGATTGCTGCAAGCGTTTCATGGGGGTCGGCGCGTTCCCGTTGGAGATCGAGTCGCTGGGCGATCGCCACCAGGGATCGCAATACGGTAGGGACTTTCATTGTTCGTCGGGCACCGATGACGGTATCGGTAAACGATTTTCTAACTCATCGGCATGGCGGATAAAACCACCTTTGTGTGCTGCCATGCCGATGAATATCGTTGCAACGATAGTTGCCAGCAGCAACACGATGGCAGCGTTCCAGCGGAAACGGTCGCCCCACCACCGACTGCCGGTGACGATGCCAATGCTGATGCCTGCTGCAACAATTGTCGTCAGCAATGCAGATTGGGCACTTTCTTCGTGTTCCTCGATTGCATGTGTATCGATGCCAGCAACACCATCGAGTAGATGTTCAGCAGCTTCACCGGATTGTTGAGCGACGATTGCCGCAGCGCCGGCAACGATGACCAACCAGATAGTCGCATTTAACAGCGTATGATTTCGCCGCAACAGGGCTGCGCTGAGAAGCGCCACCGCAACGACCATCAGAAACAACGGCGCATGATTGACCGCCAGATGTAATGCAGCAGCATTCATAGGTGCTATGTCTAAAGTATGAACATGCGAAGTTACTTGATCATCCAGCAACTCCCGGCACTCTGTCCGTCGAGTCGTGCCACGACGATGATCGGACCGGATAGAAGTCGTGATACATCAACAATACACTGCTGCTGATCGGACTCGATAAGTCCACTCCAGAGTCGGGCAATCAAACGTCCATCAATAGTATAGGCACTCAATTCTAATTGCTGACCAGCCTGAGCTCCGGAAAGTGTTACCACGGCCTGAGGTGACATCTCGATCGGATTGGGATGCACCGTCAGTTGTACCCTTGACGTCGGTGCTGGTGCAGGAGGCTCAACGCTGCTTAGACCGGCAAGCCACCGCGCAAAGCCACGCGATGAACGCCCACCAGCAAGTTCGAACGAACCGCCAACGCAGAGTGCCCCTTGGGCAACAGCCAGTGCCCGTACTGCTGGAGTTGCGCCTTCAACTCCGCTCCCCATCCGCAGCCAGCGTCCCAATGCAGGGTCGTACTGTGCAATGCGACTGGCAGTTGTATCACCGGCACGTGTAAAGTCACCACCGACGATCAGACGACCGCCGTAGGAGTTGAGCGCGTACACCGCACCGTTTGTCCCACCTGTGGGGAGTGCTTCCCACGTGCCGGTGGCGAGATTCCAGCGAGCGATATTGGCGCACTGCTCAGTGCCAGCCCGGTCGAATTGCCCAGCAACGTAGAGCCACTGCCCATCATGCCAGAGAGCATAGACAGTGCCTTGCTGTCCGCTGCGCCCGATCCCATCCCCGAGCGGTTCCCAGCTTGTACCGCTCCATCGAGCGATGGAGCGTGCTGGTGTTGAACCAATCGTCGTGAAATTCCCGCCCGCGACAATCGTACCGTCAGGCAGGAACTCGATTGCATAGATGGCGCCACCCGGAATGCCACTTCCGAGCGACCGCCATTGCTGTCCATTGAAAACGGCGATTCCGTTGACGGTATCCGTACCGATTGTGCGGTAGTTGCCGCCACAGTAAAGGAGGTCGCGGTCGCTGTCGTAAACCAAGGCAAAGACATTTCGTGTGTTGAAGCCGCCGCCGATAGTCCCGAGTGTCTGTGTATTGCGTTGAACTGGATCATAACGCACGACGGCTGGTGTTGCTTGTCCGTTCAGGTTGAATACAGCGGCGATGGCGATCGAACCATCGCGATAGGGTGCCAGTCGGTGGAAGAGGCGCTGCTGTTGGTGGAATGGTATCCCAACAACAGCTTGCCACCGACTGCCAGTAAAGCGTGCCATGCGTGGGGAGGCGACGGGACCGGCTTTTGTAAACGTGCCGATTGCATAAATGCCACCGCTACCATCGCTGAGTAAATCGAGCACGTCACCATCAAGACCGTTACCACGGCTACCACCAACGCTGAGCCAGGTCCAGCCATTCCAGACGGCAATGCCACGGAGGATGAAATCCTCACTGAGGGGGACATCGAAGCTGCCACCAGCCAAAATACCATCGCCGAAGCGTGCAAGCGCCATCGCGGTGCCGTTGATTTGATCGCCGCCCATCGGATACCACGATGAGCCATCCCACCATGCCAGCAGAAGGATGTCCTTGCTGCCGATTTTCTCAAAACCACCACTGATGTAAAGCCGACCGTCAGCGACCAGTGCTGCAGTGACTATTCCATCGGGAGGACCGAGTTCTTCCCATCCTGTGCCGTTCCACCGTGCTAAATATCGTACTGTCTGATTCCCACTACGGACAAAATCTCCGCCAGCAATGAGACTGCCATCCCAGAGTTTGGCGAGAGTGAGCACTTGCGCCGGTGTTACCGATGTCTCGCCAGATAATCCGTTCCCAAGAGCATGCCACTGGGTTCCATCCCATCGCGCGATGGCGGATGTCCGGATCTGCCCTGCACGGCGGAATGAGCCACCAACATACACATCGGTGCCATCAGTAAAAATCACGGAAACATTGCCCTCACCAGTACCGTCGCCGAGTGCGTGCCACTGGTTGCCATCCCAGCGTGCAATCCCGCTGGTGCCTGCGATGCCGTCAATGTCGCTGAAAGCGCCACCAACGTAGAGGTCGCTGCCAACCCACGCAACCGACGTGATGGTGCCGTTAATCGTGCCGGGTATCGGTCGGACCGTGTTCCAGTCGTAGATCGCCAGGTTTGTGACGGCAACGCTGCCGATACGGGCAAATTGCCCAGCGATGACTATCTCACCGCGTGGTCCGACCGCCAGCGCACTAACACTGCCGACCGAACCAGTGACGCTAACGGCGCCCCCCTCAATGAGCGGCATCCATCGCTGACCATTCCACAGAGCAAGCGAGTATGCATCCATCCCAAGAAAAAAGCGAAAGAACCCGCCAACAATGATTGAATCCCCCTTGATTGCGATGGCTTGAATGGTGGCTTGATCGGTTGTACTCGGTCCGAACTGCGGATCCCAAAAGCGGTCATCGGGGTCGGCAGCCAGGATGCGAGGAATGCCTCCCGTCAGTGTTATCGCCTGCGAAGACACAGGGATACGCTGTGACAACCGGTCATCGGAATGTGCCCGAGATAGCTGCCAACGCTGCATGGAACCATCGGGTGCGGAGAAAAGGAATGCGGATGCAATCAAAAACACAACCCAGTAACAAGCAAAAAGGCGCATAGTTCCGAAACATGCTCAAAAAAACAACAGTCGAAACAAAAATAGCACCGCTTTCTCTGCAAAGCATCAGCTAAATTCGCGTTTGATGCTGCGCCGCGTGCTCACAGCGATTATTCTTGCGGTTTTTGTGCTCTATGCACAGAGCCTACTGGTGATGTGGTGCCTCTACTTTGTAGAGAAACACGACATTGTTCTCTACTTCTGTCCCGATGAACTTGGTTCAACTAGTCCATTTGCTGGTGCACGGTTCGTACACGAACTGTCCGATGCCCAGCGTGGGAAAGCCGACGGCGTACTTGTACTCATCAGCATTGTTGAGCGTAGCCTTGCCTACGCGCCAGCTCGGCAACTACTGCTGATGTCAGCACGTGCAGTGCAGTGGCTACCACTGCAAGATTGCGTGCTGGCACCATGCGATGGATACGACCGCACGCCTTTTATTCCTCCTCGCTTCAGCCGATAGGGGTGCTTTTGTCCTTCTGTGTGCATGCTGCTGTGGGCGGTATGCATGCGTGCAGTGTTTTCTTGCGCCGATAAGGCATACGGTGCACAATACCGACTGCTTCTAATGTTCCAAATTTGTCTCACTGTTTTTCAAACTGAAGAGATGCGAGGATACTTGATATTCATTGGGATTGCAATGACAGCCATCTCTGTTGCTGCTCAATCCATCTTTTCTGGAGTACCAAAGAAACCATCAGCAGCGCGCGATACGCTGCAGTACAATGCTACAGCCGTTACAGTCGTCGCGACCCGTCAGCCAGAATACAACCTGGAAGTGCCTCTGGCGACTACAGTAGTACCGCGTGAGCAATTTTCCCTCAACCGTAATTACGGGTTGGATGAAGCGCTCTCGCTGGTACCCGGAGCGCTTGTGCAATCGCGCACCGGCAATCACGATGTCCGCGTCTTGATTCGCGGGTTTGGTGCACGTGGCGCTGGGGAGCGATCCAACGCGGGCACATCGCGTGGGGTTCGGTTTTACGTGGACGGCTTTCCCGAGACCGAACCAGACGGTCGTACAGCGTTCGATCTAATAGACTTGGGAAGCACACAGTCTATCGAAGTGCTTCGTTCCAATGCATCAGCGCTGTGGGGCAACGCTGCTGGTGGCGTCATCACACTTTCGACAGCGCCGCCGCTGGGATCGCGGTACGCAAGCGCAGAGCTCAGCCATGGTTCGTTTGGTTTTCTCCGATCGGCACTACGCGTGGCAACACCACTGGGGACCGAAGGTGTCGCATACGCGAACGTAACCAACACGTCGTTCGATGGCTGGCGAGAACACTCACAGTCGTCTAATTTCCAACTGACCGCCGGCGCCGTTACTCAGCTTGCCCAGCGAACGCGCCTGGGGATGTTTGTCGTAGGAGCATCGAATACATTTCGCATCCCCGGTCCGTTAACAGAGACAGAGTTCCAAACTAATCCCCAAAGAGCGCAGGACGATCCGGCGGTGTATAGTCCCACATATGTTGCTCGTGACGAGCGGCGGTCGAATCGGCTGGGACGTATCGGCGTCCGGCTCGAACAGGGAGTTGGAGCCGGCGAGTTGATGGTCCAGCTGTTTGCACAACCGAAATTTTTGCAACGGTCAGAGCGGAATACCTTCCGGGATTTTACCCGCTATCACGTCGGTGGCAGTGCTACCTACAGCCTGACAAGTCAACTGCGTGACGGTGTACACAACCACCTGCTTGTCGGTGCCGATGAGCAGTACCAGGACGGCGCGATTTTGTTTTACCGCTATGACCTTGCCACCGGCGGACGTGGACCACTGCAAACGAACAAACGTGAAGGGGCTGAGAATACCGGCGTGTTTATTCAAGATGAGCTTACCATTGATGCCTGGAGTTTCGTTGTGGGGCTCCGCCAGGACTGGCTCAGCTACTACTACGGCGATTTTCTCAATCCGCGCTTGAATGACCGACGCACCTTTGCACAACTGTCGCCAAAGATAGGAGTGACCTACCGGCTGTCGGAAATGGCGAGTGTGTACATCAACTACGGACGCGGCATCGAGATCCCAGCGGGCAATGAAACCGATCCGCCGAGTGTGTTTGGAGAAGATACCGTTCGCGCGATCAATCCGCTCCTCGACGCGATTCGTTCGGAAACCTACGAGGTCGGTACCAAGCACGTTATCCTGCTCAGTAGTAGCGCCGTGCGGGCGATCAGCTACGATGTCGCTGCGTATTTCATTCGCACATGGAATGATCTGGTTCCGTACCGTGGCGGCCGGTTTTATCTTCCAGCAGGGCGCACCGAACGCTTCGGCCTGGAGCTTGGTGTGCGCGGCGATTTTGCCGAAGGGATTTCGGTCTTCGGCATGCTAACGTTGATGCGGACTCGGTTGGCGGAGTACGTCATTGACTCGGTGTACACGCAAGCCACCTACAATCCAGCGTTGGAGGGGAAAAAAGCCGACCTGTCCGGCAATACCATGCCAGGCGTTCCGGACTTGTTTACCACAGTGCGGGTTCAGTGGCAGCCGCAATGGTTCGATAGACTGCGGCTGGAAATGGAGATGCGGCATGTCGGCAGATACTACGCCGATGATCGCAATCGCTACCACGTTCCGGCATACACGATCTTTGATGCTGGTGTGCAGTACCGGCAGCCGCTGGTCAGTGGAACGACATTGATTGCAGATATCCGCTGCAATAACCTTAGCGATGCTCGCTACATCGCCAGTGTGTGGATCAATCCCGATATAACTAGCGCCGGTGCTGCGTACATCGAGCCAGGTTTGCCGCGCAACGTGATGGTGCGTATCACTGTACAACAGCAGTGGTGATATTGCGGCATAGTATGTCGATAATGCGGGGCGGCTCTTCTTGGGTCGCCTCGCATTTTTTACCGGTGCTACTATTTTGCACATGCAGTGTTATTGGCGCAGTCTTTGCGTGGTGGGTTTTCTAACAATCGTGAGCGAGTGAGTGCGAACGTCTCGAGCCTGGCTGATCCTTGTGATAGTTGTATCGCTGTCGGCACAGCAAGAGCCACGACAGTGGTGGGAGATCCTTGGCGGTTGGTCGCTAATGCAGCATCGAGCAACAATGCCAGTGTACGAGGAACAACCTCACTGCGGAGTATTCACCGGAGGACGATCCAGTGGCATTTTGTTCGGCGCTGGCTACCAGCGAGAGATTCTGCCATGGGTCGAAGGAAATGCACGAGTGCTCGTTTGGCATTGTCCGGCAAGGCTGGAATTGGTTACCGATAATGGTTTGGAGGCATACGATCCTGACCAAAATCATTATGTCCCGTTCGTGCGCCGGCATGTTTGGAGCGCGCAATTGTGGTATGCTGGCATTGAACTCAGTGGGCGAGTGTATCCGCTGCGAGCTGTCGGGGTAGAGGTACCGGTGTGGGTGCGTGTCGGTGCTACTGTGGCGCACCCGGTGTTCGGGGCAGATTATGAACAAACGGAGGAAATTGTCCAACCCCGTGTGCTGCTCTTTCCTGACGGAACGCGGCGGCATACAGTAGCGAGTGGTGCGATTGCAGATGCAGCAACAACCTATGATGCAGTGGCAACGATCGGTGCGACGATCCCGTTACGCCGGCGTATGGATGCACTTATCGAGGTCGGTTTCCGTTACGGCTTAGCATCGCTCCGTTCGACACAGGATTGGAAGGTCAATGCTGGGTTCGTAGCCGTAGGTGTCCGATTCGATCTGAGTGCTGAGCAACCACCTCCACCGCCGCCAATCGAACCTCCACCGCCACCACCTCCACCGCTGCCACCAACCGTGACACTAACGCAGGCGACGCCGGAACCAATCGTTGTGCACGAAGCAATTGTCACGGAAACGTTCCCACTCCTGCCGTATGTGTTTTTCGACAGCGCATCCAGCCAGCTACCAGTTCGGTACATGCCGTTGGTGGAACCGGAGCGCTTTGCAGAGTCGCAGCTACCACGTTCGACGCTGGGTATTTACTATCATCTGTTGCACGTCCTTGGTCGTCGCTTGGCGAACGATACCGGTGCAGTGCTGACGATCGTCGGTACAACCGATGGTGTCGAAGTACCCCCGTCTCAACAGCCAGCATTGGCACGTGCACGCGCGGAGGCGATTGCTTCCTACCTGCGCAGTGTGTGGAGAGTGCGCCCATCGCAATTGATTGCCACCACCAGCCCACAGCCGAGTATCCCATCAAATCCGGCATATCCAGAAGGGTTAGTTGAGAATCGGCGTGCCGAACTGTTCGGTAATTCGCTGTCGTTATTTGCACCGATTGTTCACGAGCGGTTCAGCGAGTACATCGTCGAGCGACGGCGTATTGT
>JAOAEV010000123.1 GCA_026416585.1 Chlorobiota bacterium
TATTTACCAACGCATGGAAGAACAGCACCTACAGTCGATGATGATTCTACAGGTGCACGACGAGCTTGTCTTTGAGGTTGCACCCAATGAACTGAGCACACTGACCGAGATCGTCGCCACTGAGATGGAACGTGCACTACCACTCGGCGATGTGCCGGTTGTTGTCAATACAACCGTCGGCACCTCGTGGGACGAATCGGCGTAACTTTGCAGCTTATGAAACACCACCACCTGTGGGCAATCGTAATCGCAGTATTTGCTGTCGGCTGTGGTTCGGCATTCGATGCAACGGGACGTTCGCCCCGCGAGATCTTCGACCATGCCGTTGCAGCATTCAACGATGGCGATTTGTACGAAGCGCAGCGTTTGTTCGACATCGTTCGGCTACAGTATCCTGCCAGCGAGTTTGCGCCGGAGGCACAGTTTTACCTTGCTGAAATCAGCTTTCGTCGGCAGGAGTACGTGGTCGCTTCTTTCAACTACTCTATGGTGCGGCGGCAGTACCCGACTCATCGGCGTGCCAAAGAGGCACTCTACAAAGCAGCGATCTGTTATGTTCAGCTTGCACCGCCCTACGACCGCGACCAAGATTACACACGCAAAGCAATCGTCGCACTGCAGGACTTCATCCGGGAGTATCCGCAGGACTCCCTTGCTAACAATGCAAAAAACGAGATTCGTCGCCTTCGGAATCATCTGGCACACCGCGAATTTTCGATTGCCGAGCAGTACCGCGTACTTCAATCTCCACAATCAGCATTGATCTATTACGAGTCAGTCATCGAGGATTACGGCGATAGCGACTTTGTCGAGGCTGCATTCGTGGGCAAGATCGAGGTACTCATCGAACTTGAGCGGTATGATGAAGCGCTATCAGCGGTGGTACTCTACAGGCAACTTTTCCCTAATGGGAAGATGCGAGACCGCATCGAACAGCAGCTACGGCCACGCATCCCACTTGGTGGTGAACGCGCGGGAGGAAAGTCATGAATCATCACATTGACGTGCATCCCTACGCGGCAGCCGACCGTGCCGAGTGGGAAGCGTTTTTGCGACAGTGCAACAATCCAACCATGTTTCACCGCCAAGCATTTCTCGACTACCACGCCCCGGGCAAGTTTATCTTTCACCACTTGATGTTCCGTCAGCACGGGAAATTGCTTGCCGTCATGCCAGGTGGTTTTTTCCCCGACCGTCCGCATCAGTTCTGGTCACCCATCGGCGCCAGTTATGGTGGTTTTGTTGCGCCGGACTTACCGTTCGAAACTTGCTTGCACATCGTTGACGCGTTTCTCGGCTATGCGCGTAGGCAGGGGTGGAGCGATGCGTTCGTTATTCCGCCGCCGATTATCTATGCGCGCGAACTGAATCAGCACTTCGAATACGCGATGCTCTACAGGCGCTTCGGGTTTGAGCTGCACTACATTTCGCACGCCATACCATTGACACGCGGTGAGCATTTTTTAGAGCACTTCGACAAAACCGCACGCAAGAGCATCCGCAAAATTCTCCGAGATCGGATCCTCCGTGTCGAAGAAAGCGACGACTATGCGACGTTCTACAATATCCTGTTGGAAAACAAAGCCCGCCATGGTGCACGCCCCACACACACGCTGGAAGATCTCGAACAGCTGCGGACGCTTGTTCCGGAGCATCTGCGCTTGCTGATGGTTTATGCTGACAACACCCCAATCGCCGGTTCACTGCTGTTTCTGACCAATACCAACGTAGTGCTTTGCTTCTACAATATGCTGCGATATGCCTACGAGCATCTGCGGCCAATCTACTTGCTCATGTACGAAATCGTCCGCCGCGCCTATGCCGAGGGATATCGATGGGTGGATATTGGCGTGTCGCAGGACACTAAAGCAGGCGATCCCATGACGCCATCACTGAGCTTGATTGCATTCAAAGAACGCTTCGACGCACGGGGCGTTTTACGCACGACGTTTCACTACCATTTCAAGTCACCATGATAGCTCAGCTGATACTGGTGCTGAAGATGTCATCGTGGTTACTCGTGCCACCACCCAGCAATGTAGCACCTATCACACTGGCCCACATACTTCGTCCGATGGATGATACAACCGTTGTCGTCGTGCGGAATTTCTGGGCGACCTGGTGTAAACCGTGCGTCGAGGAATTACCGCTTTTTGGCATGGTAGCACGGCGCGATCGATCGCTGCGCATCGAACTAATTAGCCTTGACGCACCTCGTGACAGCGCAAAGGTACGTGCGTTCTGGAAACGGCGTGGTTTCGAGGGTGTACGTGTGTTTCACATGCAGCAGCAGCTCCGCACTCACGACATTGACGCTATCGCGCCTGAGTGGTCCGGTGCGATTCCCGTAACGATCGTGCAGCGCGGGTCTCGACGATTCGTCTATGAAGGGCAGCTCGACAGCACAACGCTTTGCCAGCTCATCGAGCGCGCGCGGCAATAACCCTCCGCAGCACTTCGTACATTTGCGATCCTAAAGGTTTTCCATCCCGCAGAGGCAATGTCGTACCCCTTTGACCGCATCGAACAGAAGTGGCAACGGTACTGGGACGAACACGGTACATTCGTCACCACCGAAGATCCCTCCAAACCGAAGTTCTACGTGCTCGACATGTTCCCGTATCCGAGTGGTGCTGGTCTTCACATCGGTCATCCAGAAGGCTACACCGCCAGCGACATCCTTGCACGCTATATGCGAATGCGTGGATACAACGTCCTCCACCCAATGGGCTGGGACGCATTCGGTTTGCCGACTGAACGCTACTCAATGACTACCGGGATTCACCCACGTATCGCGACCGCCGAGAATATCGCAACGTTCAAGCGTCAACTCAAGATGCTTGGGTTCAGCTATGATTGGTCACGCGAGATCAACACGACGGCACCACACTACTATCGCTGGACACAGTGGATGTTCCGACTGATTTACAACTCGTGGTACGACTACCGACAGCAACGCGCACGACCGATCGGAGAACTACCGATTCCGCCCGATGTCGCTGACGTCGAGGCATATCGCGACCAGCATCGCTTGGCATATATGGCACTGGTACCCGTCAACTGGTGCGAAGAACTGGGTACGGTACTCGCCAACGAAGAGGTTGACGAATGGCGCGAGAAGGGCTACACCGTCGAGCGCCGTCCGATGCGGCAGTGGATGGTACGGATTACTGCTGTCTCTTATACACATCT
>JAOAEV010000026.1 GCA_026416585.1 Chlorobiota bacterium
TGGGGCTCGTACTATGGCGGCAGTGGCGCCGATCGCTGCACCGGCGCTGCCATGGATGCGCAAGGATATGTGCTGGTGACCGGATGGACAACCTCGACTGACCTGGAGCTGCGCCATAGCGATAATTCCGCAATTGCAGGCGCTGAGGACATCATGGTGGGCTTTTTCTCGCCCGATGGGACGCGACGTATTGCGTCACTCCTCTACGGCGGAAGTGGGGCGGACCTGCCGGTAGGAATCGGCTTTCTGCCTGATAGCTCAATTGCAGTTGTGGGGACAACGACGAGCACAAGCTTTTCCCCCTTGAGCGGCAGCAATGCCGGTGCAATGGATGGATTCCTGCTGCGCCTACAAAGCTTGGGAATTCTCTCGGTCCCTTTCGATGATATGTCACCGGCAATCGAAACAGACGGCGGACTTCTCCGCATCACTCTGCCGACCGAGTGCGCAAGTGGTGAGCTGCGTCTGTACACGCTCGGCGGGGCAGTGGTTGCGCACCAGCACGTCATCGGACCTCTGCAGCTCCCGCTACCGCCGGGAGTGTATGCCGCCGAACTGCGCTGTCACAACGGTCGGACCGTGCGGCAGCTTGTGTTAGTGTGGCGTTGAGAAAAGCGGCCACTCGCTGCCATTATCCTGAATGTGTGGCAACAACTGCTCTCCGATCTGCTGTTGAACATCTTGTAATTTCGACACGGTCAGTCCATCGAATGC
The DNA here is from genome assembly GCA_026416585.1 of Chlorobiota bacterium. Classification (GTDB taxonomy): domain Bacteria; phylum Bacteroidota; class Ignavibacteria; order Kapaibacteriales; family NICIL-2; genus NICIL-2. Next base: position 715 of record JAOAEV010000026.1, read on the forward strand.
ATCGAGCATGTACGCACGGCTTTCATCGGCATCGGTGGTAGGAATCTCTGCGTTCATCGTCGAGGTGGAAACGCACATGGAGCAGCAATTGCCGGGATTTGTCGTTGTGGGGCTGCCGGATTCCGCCGTACGCGAATCACGGGAGCGAGTGATGGCTGCGATCAAATCATCAGGGTTTTCCTTCCCCCAGCGCAAAATCACTGTCAACTTGGCTCCAGCCGACATTCGCAAGGAAGGTTCGGGCTTCGATCTGCCGATTGCCATAGGTATCTTGGCGGCAACTGGCGCCATTTCAACCACGACACTGGAAGGGACACTGGTCATCGGCGAGTTAGCGCTCGATGGGTCACTCCGCCCAGTGCACGGAGCACTCTCCATCGCACTCGAAGCCGGTAAACGCGGGTTTACACGTCTGATTCTCCCCGCAGCAAATGCTGAAGAAGCTGCACTGGCACAGGTGCTTGATGTACTTGCAGCGGAGACGCTCGCCGATGTGGTCTCGATTCTGACCGGCAAGCTCGCACCCGAACCGGTTCGCATTGATCCCGCCACTCTCTTCCAGCAGTACCAGAGCCATCACCAACCGGACTTTGCCGACGTCAAAGGACAGGAAGCAGTCAAACGTGCACTGGAAGTCGCTGCCGCCGGTGGTCACAACGTTATCATGATTGGTCCGCCAGGTTCGGGGAAAACAATGCTCGCGCGGCGACTGCCGAGCATTCTACCTCCGCTAACGCTGGCAGAAGCACTTGAGACAACACGAATTCACTCCGTTGCAGGCTTGCTCCCACTCGGTCGTGCACTTGTGACCGAACGCCCGTTTCGGGCGCCTCATCACACCATCAGCGATGCGGCACTCGTCGGTGGCGGAATGACAACCATTCGCGCAGGAGAAATTTCGCTGGCGCACCATGGCGTCCTCTTTCTCGATGAATTACCCGAATTTGCTCGCAATGTGCTCGAAGTACTCCGTCAGCCACTCGAAGAACGCCGCATCACGATCTCGCGCACAAAAATGACCGTCGAATATCCATGCAATGTCATGCTTGTCTGCTCGATGAATCCGTGTCCATGTGGCAACTACGGAAACCCGCGACACGAGTGCACCTGCACCCCTCAGCAAATCCAGCGGTACATGGCAAAAATTTCGGGACCGCTGCTCGACCGCATTGATATTCACATCGAGGTCCAGCCGGTCAATCATCAGCAGCTCTCGGCAGCACGGCGCGGCGAACCATCCGCGGTCATTCGTCAGCGGGTTGTGGATGCACGCCGGCGCCAAGCAGAACGATTCACTGGACTCGACGGCATCTACAAAAACGCCGACATGGGACCAAAAGAAATCGAACGTTTCTGCCAGCTCGACTCTACTGCGCGCTCCCTGCTCGATGCAGCAATGCACCGACTCGGGCTCTCGGCACGCGCCTATGACCGCATTCTGAAAGTTGCTCGCACAATCGCCGATCTCGATGGCAGCAATGCTATCACCGCTATACACATCAGCGAAGCAATCCAGTACCGCAGCCTCGACCGGCAATTTTGGAACGTCTAATCGCCAGCGATTGCATCAATTTCTGCCGCCAATCGAAAGTCGAGCTCGGTCAAGCCGCCCTGGTCATGCGTCGTCGTGGTGATGCGGAGTTTATTCCAACCATAGAGCAAAAGGTCCGGATGGTGATCGAGCTTTTCGGCAGCCAGTGCAATTGCGTTGAGCAGACCAACAGCAGCTAAAAAATTCGGTGCGACAACTTCCCGCACGATTCGTCGCGGCGGCAGTGGTGAATCCTCGAGTCGCCACAGCGGGCGTTCTGCCAGCAGCCGTTCAATATGCACAGGTTCCAACAGAGGAGGACGCATCACATCGTTGAGAATCGTTCGACGTCGGCAACAAAACTACTGCCACGCTAATAGCCAAGTCGGACGACCACCCCAAGCGTGAGAGTAAAAAAACCATCAGCCTGACCGTCGTGCGGTGCGTTGAGGTTGTCGGTTGTTGTGAGCACTGATGTCGCGCGCAGCTCCACGCCGTACTGTTCGTCGAGCCATGCACGTGCACCGATCGCAATTGGTAGCGCAAGTGTCGGTGTATTTGGTTCGAAGCTGGGCGATGGAGGCTGTGCCAGTACGCGCTCATTGAGTGGGAACAACACCCCAACACCAAGGGAGATGAACCCTGCTATCGGCTCGCTCAGCGGCAAATCAATCATTGCACGCCCACGCACGTCCACAACAATTGCGCCCGTTGCATAACTCCATGGTTCAGTGCTCGCACGTGTGCGTGCATACCAGAAGTTCAATTCACCTGCCAGAAATCCTCCGCGATGTTCACGCACCAGAGCAGAGATACCGGCAGTAATATCCCACTGCTGGAATGATGCCGGCACTTCATTGGCGCCGCGCGCAACGCCGAGAAAACCACAGAGACTCACGGGCGCTTCTACAAACGACTGCGCTGCTGCAGTTGCACTGATAACAACTGCTGCAACTACCGCTGACAGTAGCCGAAAAAAACAACACAGGAGAGAATGCGACAATCGCTCACCGTCGGATGGGTGCAATTTTGCAGCTCAAAACTACGGACAGACGATGTACCGTTTTCTTGCAGTTGCCGTGTGTTGTGCACAGTTGCTTGCGGCCGATTCAACACTTGTCGGTCGTGTCCTGGGCGACATCGCACGAACACCATCAGGTATCGCGACCGAACCGATTCCATCGCTGGTGGTTAGTTCTGCCAGTATCGCTGCAATTATCTGGATGAGCGGCAGCGACGACGCTATTCGCAGTGCTGTCATGCGCAGTCATAGTCCTGCCTTCAATACGCTGGCTCGCATCGGTAATACGCTCGGGGACGTACCATCGGCAGCAGCAGTTTCGCTGGCTCTGATCGTAGGTGGTGCTGCATGTGGCTCCGACCATACGATCACCAGCGGACGTCAACTACTCGAAGCACTCGCACTGGCTGGTGCAGTCACGACGACGCTAAAGCTTACTATCGGGCGAGCGCGACCATTTCGTGAGCGCGGCGACGGGTTCTTCACGCCGTTTCGTTGGGACGACGCGCAGTGGTCGTTTCCATCGGGACACACAACTGTTGCGGGAACGATCGTCGGCATCGCACTGGCACGGAGTGATAATTGGCTTGTCCGTTCGGCTGCTGTGCTCGGTGCGCTCACAACGATGACCGCACGTGTATGGAGCGACAAACACTGGACAAGCGATACAATTGTAGGTGCGACGATCGGATCAGCAATCGGTTACGGTCTTGCACGCTCCGATCATGACGCACACACATGGATGATCGTCCCTGCTCCTGATGGTATCGGTGTGACAGCGACATGGTAAACGAGCACCTTCTCGGCGAGATCGCGCGTGGGATCGAGCGCACGCTGGGCGAACGTCGCCATGCCGACCGCATCATCGAACGCTTGCTGCGACCTCTACCACCCCACGACGAACGCCGTGCTCTCATCGCACAAACAATGTACAGCGTCCTACGGCATCTGCGGCGCTTGGTGTGGGCACTGGGAGAGCACGAAACGTTCGACCATCAACAGATAGCAGCATGTATCCGCGCGTGGTGGGTCCTCGAAGGTATCCCCATCAGAAAATCTCTCCGTGACGGTGTACCACCGCGGCAGCTATTACTCAAACGGTGGAATGCTCCACCGACACGGGCAGTACGGTATTCTGTGCCTGACTGGCTCGATCACTACGGTGTGGCGCAGTGCGGTGAGCAGTGGGAATCACTCCTGGCAGCGCTCGAACAGGAGCCTGCCATTGTGCTTCGCACCAACACACTTCGTACCACACGTGAGGAACTTCTATCGGCTCTGCAGCGGCGAGGTATCGCAGCATCACCGCATCCACTGTCGCCAGAGGCAATCACCATCGAAGGGTACGTCAACGTTTTCGCACTTGAGGAATTTCACGCGGGCATGTTCGAAATGCAAGATGCTGCCTCACAGGCAATCGGACATTTGCTTTCGCCCCAGCCAGGTATGCGCCTTGTGGACGCTTGCGCTGGCAGCGGCGGTAAAACGCTCCATGCGGCTGCGCTCATGCAAAACCGCGGTCGTATCATCGCGCTCGACACAGTAACCTGGAAGCTCGACGAACTCCGACGTCGCGCGGCGCGAGCAGGCGCAACCATTATCGAAACGCGTGCGATAACTTCCACAAAGACCATCAAACGCCTTGCAGGCAGCGCCGAACGACTTCTGCTCGATCTGCCATGCAGTGGCTCAGGTGTCTGGCGCCGTAACCCTGACGGTAAATGGCACACGCAAAAAGATGACCTTGACCGCCTGCAACAGACACAACGTGAGTTAATCTGTCGCTACTTACCAATGCTAACACCCGAAGGAATTGCCTTGGTATGCACGTGCAGCATCTTCCCTGACGAAGGCGAGCGGCTACTTGGGTGGATTACTGAGCATTTACCGCAATGGCTCGTTCTCGACCATGGACGATTTGAACCCGACCGCCACAATACCGACGGCTTTTTCTGGGCACGCCTTCGGCGGAAGTGAAACAAAGTTGTTCAGCGCTGTATTATTGCCATCGGAAGCAGCTGCGTTTGTTTGTCGGTACCAAGAGATGAGCGCATGCCTTTTCGCAAAAGCAAATACCATGCGCTCAGCGATGAAGAGCTTTATGCCCTCGTCGTGAGCGGACCCGAGCGCCAGCGGAACGAGGCGTTCGAGGAAATGTACAATCGCCATAGCGGGCGAGTGTACCTCTATTGCGCAAAAGCACTCGGCGATCAGGCTGCCGCACGCGATGCATGCCAGGATGTGTTCATTGCATTCTGGCGTTCTGCCAGCCCCGAGCGTCAGATGACCAATCTGCGCGGTTACCTTTTGCGCATTGCACGCAACACCTGTTTGATCGTCAAACGCAGCGAGCAGAATCGGCGCATAAGCGAATTCGATGAGAACTACCTCGATACGGCGACTATCTTCAATCCGCTGGGTGAGGGCGTGTTCGAGCAGAATGAACTGGCACAGCTGATTTCGATGGCACTGGAGCTGCTGCCGGAGCATTACCGCGAGGCTGTCGTCCTTCAATGCTACAACAACTTGAGCTACCAAGAAGTAGCGGACACGCTCGGCGTGCCGTTGAGCACAGCACGCAATTGGATCGTCCGTGCCAAAGCACATCTGCGAAAAATCTTGGAGCCGTACTGGAGCGACGACCATCGCAGTACCGACAACAGTCACAATCAAACCGTGGAATCAACGACCCTGAAACATCATGAGTAAGCAGTCGGAGCTGATTTTTCTCTACCTCGACGGCGAAGCGACGCCCGATGAACAGCAGGAGCTGTTCGAGGCGCTCAGCCGCAGTGAGGATCTCCAGCGCGAGTTCCAACAGGCATTGCAACTCTATCGCGCAATGGACAGCGAACGGCTTGCAACGACGAGTGCTCCTGAGGAAGTCAAGGGAGCCGTGTTCGCGGCAATTGGTCTGACACCGGTTCCATCAGTCGCGCGGCGGGCAATCCCCTTCGCCAGCGCCTGCATCGCAGCGTTAGGCATCGGCGTGTACATATGGCTGTCGGCAACACGCGCTCCGCTCCAGCCCCTATCGCGCATTACCTCTGCCACGCCCATTGACGTTACAGCACCGGCTGCAATGGTCGCGCAACATCGGCCGCCGGTTGCTGTGCCGGTTGCAACACCCTCCGGTACATCGGTGACTCCTTCCACATCGGCAGCCAGCCCAATCGAACCTGCATACGAGCAGCCGCCCACGCTCAATGAGGATGAGTTTGTTTTCGAGCGCCCGACAACACCTGTGATTGCTGCATTACCACTGGTCCGGACTGCCGCGTGGCATATCGGGATGGTCAGTGTTCCCATCACACACATCACCAGAAGCCAGCAACCACCGTTTAGCGCTCAATTTTCTTATCGTGGCTCGCTGCTGGCAACCAGCGGTCCGGCTTCATCACCGCAGAACTTCAGTATCGCAGCGTTATACAGTTTTGATGATAATCATCGGGTGGGGCTGGAATTCCGCCGCGCACCCTACACACTCAACATCGCTGGACCGCGCAGCACGCTAACGACGGCAATTCTTTCGTCGGTAGCTGTCGCGTACTCATTCCGCCAGCCAGATGTGCGCATTCTCGGCAGTATGCCCTTCGTTCAGCCAACAGTCGGTCTCAGCCAGCTCGGTCCCGTCGTAACGATGTCGGCAGGCTTGAGTTTCCCGATCTCCAATAGTCTCCAACTCGACGTCGGGTTCGATGGCAGCGCGCTTGTGTATTCAGGACAAGTCGCATCGAACTTAGGGGTTCTGCTGGGTATCAACGTTGGTCTGCCGATTCGATAGTATGTGGGGGCGGCAGGTGCCTCCCAACACGGTCGAGCACGCGCACGCGAAAGTGTGGGACAGATGGATCAATTGACGGGAACGGCACGATCAACCGCTCTGTCCATTCGGTAGGACTGATCGAAGGGAAAAAAGTATCGCACTCGAACGTTCCGTCGATTTCACTGGCATAGATGCGGTCGGCATAGTCGAGCGCTGTCCGGTACAGCATCGCACCGCCAATCACAAAGCACTCCGTCTCGCCCCGCATCCGTGCGTACTCGAGCGCCTGGTCAAGTGACGGAAGAGCAGTACACCCATGCGGTAGGTCTTGATCGGATCGCGTCACAACAAGATTCGTCCGCCCTGGCAATGCACGCCCGATAGATTGACATGTTCGGCGCCCCATGATGATGTGATGTCCCCAGGTCAGTTGCTTGAACACGCGCAGATCAGCAGGAATACGCCACGGTAGCTGCCCGTTGCGTCCGATACCGCGCTGGCTGTCGTATGCAACGATAAGTGAGATGATCACAACTACCTCAATTTTTGATGATGACAAATTCTGTACGCCGGTTGCGTGCACGGTTTTCGTCGCTGGTATTTTCCACCAGCGGGCGCATTTTGCCAAAGCCAACAGCACGCAAGCGTGATCGGTCCACTCCCATGTCAACGAGCGCATCAACAACTGCTTCGGCGCGACGCTGTGACAGCCGCATGTTGTATTCATCCGAGCCGCGATCGTCAGTGTGCCCACGGACTTCCAACCGCAACGATGGGTGTACCTTCATCGCATCAGCAATGCGTTCAAGCAAAGGCAGCGATTCCGGACGAATTGTCGCGCGGTCAAAGTCGAACTCAATTGGGAGAAAAACCATGGTCCCAACAGTGTCGAGCGCGGTCAACACAGAGCGATCATACACTGCTCGAACGAACGCACTGCACCCAGCCAACCTTAGCCCCACCTGCACGGTGTGGATGCCGGCGCATTCCGGGGGACGGTAACGAACGCGATAGAAACTGCGGAGCGCGCGATAAATCCGCGCAAAAATGTGAGGGAACTCCCGCACCGAATAAATGCGGTACATCTGACCATGCGTCCCTTGTGCTAACAAGCGAAGCGGCTCCTCGTCGAACCAGCCGTAGGCAATCGTGTAAATGGTCACCGCGCTATCGAGCGCAGCTCGAACCGCTTGCTGGAGGGTGCTTTTCGATGCATTGTCTTCACCATCAGTCAGTAACACGATCACACGGCGATACTGCTGCGGTACTTTGCGCAGTTCGGACACAGCGGCTGTCACAGCATCGTAGATCGCCGTACCACCAATCATTCGTCCTGCACGTGGATCGAATCGCCGGTACACTGAGCTATCCGCAGTAATGGGAATTTCGACGGTGCTGCGTCCGCCGAAGCTGATGACCATCGCCGCATCGCCAGGGATGAATTCCCGGAGAACGCCTTCTATCGCCCGCCGTAACAAAATCACGCGTGCCTGTCCCATCGAAGGTGAGTGATCAAGAACGAACGCGACCGCAAAGCGTTCATTCCGCATCGCACGAAGCTCTTCGACACTGAACGAGTCAAGCATTGCCACTGTGCCTTTGCACGAATCCGAGAGCCAGAACCAGAGATTGCGCCACGGAACATCACCACGATAGGTCGGGGGTGCTAATCCTGTCACTAAACGTCCGTTGCGGTCAGTCACGATAACATCGAAGACAATCTCGGAGGGATAGCGCCCATCGTCGAGTTGGCGCGGATGCAGCTCGACGATGCAGCCACTGGTTGGAGCAGAAGCGATGGTATCACCGGCAGACGAAGTATCGGGGTGGGTATCAGGAAGTGGATCCCACCCCCGCGCAGCATGTAATAGCAGCGTATCAGCACTGATTTCCGTCGTCGTATCAGCCAAGACCGGACGGTAGTTTGGCGGCGGGCGAAGCTGCTCGATGCGTTTGACAAGAGTTTGGGGACAGCCAACGAGTGTCAACGCAGTCACCGCTGTGGCAAGCAAGCTAATCGTGCGGAGTGCGAAGCTCGATGATCTCATACACATCGGCAACCAAGCCTACGGGGCAATCGGTGTGGACATCGCTACGGACGACTGCCCGCAAAGTTACACTCGCATCTTCCTGCTGAAGCCGTCTCATGATTTCCTCAGACCCACTCAGCGCGTAGTATTTCAGCGAGCGAAGATCAGTACCCGCTTCAAGCACCCAACAGAGCACTTGCCCCGACGGACCGAGCATCGGATTGATGCGACCGGAGAGGATCACTGCATTAGGAGGCACCGTTGGCTGTGCACTTCGGCAACTGACCAGTACCGCAGTCAGCACCAGCACACAGCAGCGTTGGAGTGTGCGCCGCATCAATTGAGTGAGGGATCAAACATTTTCCGGCGCTTGCGCCACCGTAGATATACCGCCAGTGCAATCGCCGCAGCAATCAAATACGGCGTCACCAGCATCATGTAGATGCCGTCACGCAGTGCCGTAACGAAGCCGGCATTATCGGTCGTTTCAACGGCTGATTTACACATCGCACACTGCGCTGCTGCACCAGCAGCCACTATCAGCAGCTGAACGAGCACGATACGACCCCGATTCATGGTGCTGCGATGGAATGGCTACCAAAAATCGCCGTCCCTTCTGGTAGGAAGGCAATTGTCATCACCAGCAAGAACACCAGCGGCGCAATCACAGCGTAAATCAGGCTAAGCCGCTCATAGCCCAAGTGCATGAAGACCGCCATGATCATGCCGGCTTTCATAAGCGCGACAATCACGAGCAGAATCGCTTTCCACGGTGCGGGCACATGCACTACATCGATGAAGTACGCCAGCGCACTCAAGATGAACAGCCACAGCCAAACAGTCAAGTACTTGCGAATCGGAACATGTGTGCCTTCAGCCATTTCATCAGGTCAGAACAAGTAAAACATCGTGAAAATGAACACCCAAATCAGATCCACAAAGTGCCAGTAGAGTCCAGCAATCTCGACCAGCTGATACGAACCACGTCTATCGAGCGTACCATTGGCGACCATTCGCGCGACAATTGCCAGATAAATCACACCGCTGAGCACATGCATACCGTGGAATCCAGTAAGCGTAAAAAAGTACGCCCCGAACTGCGGGGGACCGTAGGGATTCCACCAGGGACGCGTACCCTGTTCAATCAAGTGCGTCCACTCATACACTTGGCATCCGACGAATGACAGCCCCAGCAGCATCGTCAGCGTCAAGAAAAGAATCGTCTGCTTTTTCTTTCGTTCGTAGGCATTGGCGACTGCCAGCGCCATCGTTCCACTGGAGCTGACCAGAATAAACGTCATGATTGCGATCAGCAACAAGGGGATTTCTTTCCCACCGATATGGAGCGCGAATACTTCGGCCGGATTTGCCCACGTACCGATGCTAACTCGCGTAAAACCGTAGCTAACAAGCAAGCTGCCAAAGGTGAGTGCATCAACGACGATAAACACCCACATCATCACCTTCTGCCAGCTCGCCTTGAATGGCGAACGCAGAGTGTATTCCTGGAATTCTTGTTGAAGAGAAAGTTCAGCCGTTGCCATTTTGGCTATCCGAACGTGATGATACTACCGGAAGTTCAAAATGATGTCCATAGAAACAGCGCAACAATCCACAGCCAGACGGTGTCCACAAAGTGCCAGTAGGTAGCTGTCATGCCAAGAGCGCGACGCAACCGCGACCACGCACTCCGCTTGCGTACGTGATAGGCACACCGCCCAAGCGCGGCCATGCCTCCAATGACGTGTGCAGCGTGCACCACAGTCAGTACGTAGAAAAAGCTACTGTGCGCATTCGTCGCAAAGAACAAGCCTTGAGACGCCAGTGTCTGCAAAGTCAGTAGCTGCGACAGCAAAAAGCCAAGACTCGCTACCGTCGCTACTCCAAGCCAGAGAATGAAACGGCGATCTTTCCGCCCAAGACGACGTTGCGCACATACAAGCGCCACGCTATTGGCGACTATTAGTGCGGTGCTTATCCATACGGTTGGCGGTAGCGCGAACACTAATCGCTCGCCCCCGATTCGCACCACATATGCGCTCGATAAGGCTGCAAAGAGCACCGTCAGTGTTCCTAAGCCAAGCCATGTTCCCAGTTGCCAGCTTGGAACTGCAAGCGATTGCGGATCATCGTCGTCACTCCACCAGCCGTTGTCGTGAATCGGCGGTGGGGGCAGAAGCACACGGCGATTCTGTGTCTTTTCAACTGTGGTGACCATTGCCATGACCGTTGGTATGCCCATGACCGTTCACCGCAACAGCATGACGGTGATGCTCACCGCTCGGTTCAGCTTCGACGGGAACCGTCTGCGGGACAAAATCAGCCGATGCACCCGGTACGCTGTAGTCGTATGGCCAGCGATGCACGACTGGAAGCACCGGACCCCAGTTGCCGTGGGGTGGTGGTGTTGATGTTTGCCATTCAAGTGTTGTCGCTTCCCATGGATTGTCGGGTGCTTTTTTGCCGCGCAGCCAGCTCCCAAGGAAGTTGACAACGAAAATAAGTTGCGCGATCCCGACCACCAGTGCACTGATAGTGATAACGATTTGCAGTGCGTGCATACTCAGTGGCAGAAATTGATAGCTGTCGTAACTGTAGTACCGCCGCGGCATTCCCATGAAGCCCAGATAGTGCATCGTCCAGAATACGCCATAGGAACCGATAAACGTCAGCCAAAAGTGCACTTTCCCCCACCGCTCACTCATCATCTTACCCGTCATCTTCGGGAACCAGTAGTAGATACCGGCAAAAATGCCAAACACCGAACTCAAGCCCATAACGACGTGGAAGTGCGCCACGACAAAGTATGTGTCATGAAGTGGAATATCAAGCGCTGAGTTACCCAAGAATAGCCCTGTCAAGCCGCCGGTAACGAACGTCGAGATAAAGCCGATAGCGTACAGCATCGGTGTGGTAAAGCGGATATTACCTTTCCACAGGGTGCCAAGCCAGTTGAACGTTTTGATTGCCGATGGAACAGCAATGATAAGCGTGGTAATGACGAACGCAAAACCAAGCCATGGGTTCATCCCGCTGACGAACATGTGATGCCCCCACACAATAAAGCTCAAGAAGCCGATTGCGATGATTGAAGCAACCATCACCTTGTAGCCAAAAATTGGCTTCCGTGCACCATTGGAAAGAATTTCCGAGGTAATCCCCATTGCAGGGAGAATGAGGATGTACACTTCCGGATGCCCCAGGAACCAGAACAAATGCTGCCACAGCAGTGGACTGCCGTCATTCCGCACAATGTGCTCACCACCGAGGACCAAATGCGGAAGGAAAAAGCTCGTTCCCAAATGTCTGTCGAGCAACAGCAACACCGCACCAGCGAACAACGCCGGAAAAGCAAAGAGCCCCAGCATCGCGGCTACGATGATGCCCCAGACTGTCAGTGGCATGCGCATGAGGGTCATGCCTTTTGCACGCATATTTAGAGCTGTCGTCACGTAATTCAAGCTGCCCATCGTCGAAGCGACAATGAACAGCGCAATAGCAATCAGCCATAGGTCCTGACCCAATCCCGATCCCGGTGTTGCTTTCGCCAGAGCACTTAACGGCGGATACGAGGTCCATCCTGCCGCCGCTGCGCCGGTCGAAACAAACAGCGAAATAGTGATGACAACACACGAGAGGAAGTAGAACCAGTAACTAAGCATGTTCAAGAACGGAAATGCCATGTCACGGGCACCAACCTGAAGCGGAATGAGATAATTCCCGAAACCGCCAGTCAAGATCGCCGTTAGGAGGAAGAAAACCATGATCGTTCCATGCATTGTCACGAGCATGTAATAGCCCGGCGTTTGCAGTGTGCCGCTTTCCATGTTGGTCGGCATCAGAAATCGCAGGAAGGGGAGGTTGTGCTCCGGCCAGGCTAATTGAATGCGAAAAATCCACGACATCGCCATGCCGATGAAGCCCATCACCAGTGCAGTGATCATGTACTGCATGGCAATGACTTTATGGTCCTGGCTGAAAACGTACTTTGACCAGAAGCTATGCGGTTCGTGGTGATGCGCGTCAACCGGCGCCTCTGCATGAGCGATGTTAGGCGTTTCCATTACGACATGATGCAACGTTATTGGGACATTCCAACTGGTGTTTGCTGACTGATCCATTCATTGAACGTGCTGGGCGGCTCGACTGTGAGCACACCGCGCATGATGTAATGACCGACACCACACAATTCAGCGCACGGTATTTCGAACGTGCCGGACTGGGTCGGGGTAAACCATATCCGCGTTTTCATACCGGGGACAACGTCCATTTTCATCCGAAAGTGCGGCAGGAAAAAGCTATGGAGGACGTCCTTCGAGCGAAGGATGACCGCAATTGGCTTCCCGTAGGGCACATGCATCTCGCTTGCGAAGAGATCGTCCTTCGCATACGGGTCATTCGGGTCGAGTCCGTAGGGATTATTGTCACTGATGAAACGAACGTCCGTATTGCCCATCCGTCCGTCGGCGCCGGGATAGTGAAATGTCCAGCGGAACTGTTCAGCCCACACTTCAACGGTAAAGGCATCGTCTGGCGGAGGACTTTGAATCTTCGTCCACAACGTCGTCCCACCACCGACAAGGATCACCAGTGCCAGAGCAACTGTCGCCGCCGCCGATACCTCGAACGGCGTGTTGTGCGTTACATAAGCTGCCGTGCGCTGAGGTCTGCCGCGATATCGCCACACAAAGTACGCAAGAACGATATGCACTGCCATAAAGACGATCCCTGTCAGCAGAAGCGTAATCATGAACAGATTGTCAATCTCTGCACCTTGAACCGATGCCAAGGGTGGAAACCACCAGGTTTTGTTAGCGACCGTATACGCAGCAATTGCAGTGAATACCAAGAGAAACGCTGCGTAGCCGAATGCTTGTCGTGAAGACGATTTCATGCGAACCTTAGCAGTGTGGAACTCATCGGCGCTGCTTGCTGCGTTGTTCGCTTCCACGAGCGCGCCAGGGCAAGCGAAAATACCACTTTGCACACCGACAGTTGCAACGTGGCAATCACAGCAGTTACTTCTTGCCTTTTTTGGATGCTTTGACCTTTCGAACATCGTCGGCGGTGACAACCGTTCCTGAGTTGCTCCACGAGTTATAGACGTAGGTGATCACAGCCGCGATGTCTTCGTCCTTGTACGTTGTTGGCAATGGGTTCATCACACCGTTGTACTTCTTGCCATTGACAGTAATCGGTCCTTTCATGCCAAAGACCACTACCTCGATGACTTTTTCCTTCGGTTGATTTTTGAGCCAATCCGACTTTGCCAGCGGTGGATAGATTGTTGAAAGTCCTTGCCCATTTGCTTGATGACATGTGCTGCAATAGCCTTTGTAGACTTTTGCACCGCGTTCCATTGTGGCGTTATCGGCACCAGCGAGTATGCTTGATGTGGCGAGCAGCAGCGTTGTTACTGCATACAAGGAGCGAATTGCTTTCATGGCAGAAGAAAAATAAATCGTTGAACATCACATCAGCGGCGAACGCGGAGCTCAACCCGCAGATCGCCGTGTCGTTTACTTGTCAGATATACGATGCACCGATCACCAGATCGGAGCGATCGCCGTAGATGGTAAAGCATAACATGCAAACTTCTCGGCTTGAGCACAACAGCCTTCTTCGGTGGAATGATAAGCTCAGCGATCGGGCGCATACCCATTGTACCATCGCTATTGCGCACGGTCGTGTGAATTTCTGTGTGCTCGGCACACTCAGTACGGACGGCAACAATCGTATCTGGCACCGTCGAGTGGCTCTCAATCGTCATAAATGCACCAGTAACCATACCGCTATCGGCACTGTACATCCAGCCATCACGGACTTCAATCGCCACTGTCTGGCTTGCACAGATCGTTGTAAACACGACAAACAATGTGCCACCGATTAGTGTCAGCTTCATTGTTCTTTAGCGATTTGTTGAACACGGTGCGTGCACCAATCAACATCGAGCGTGCTACCTTCCCGGCGTTCGCGAATGATGCCATTGCGATCGAGCAGGAAGACAGCATCAGTGTGGTCAATGAAATACACCTCGTCGCCACTCGGCAGGCGCTCGGTATAACTTTTCCGTGCCACGACACCAAACGCCGCATGAACACGCTCGACGTCTGCCGTAGTACCAGTCAGTAACAACCACCGCTGTGCTGGAATTCCCCACACTGCCGCATAGTCACGCAATGCACCAAGCGAATCGCGCGCCGGATCAAGCGTCACCGTCGCAAAGACGATGGTGGTATCGTTCCCAACGCGCTCCCACAGCTCGAGCATCCTCCCAATCGTCATGCGACAAATATCCGGGCAGTGCGTGTAGATGAAGCTCGTCACAACAACTTTGCCACGCAGATCAGCGGGAAAAGAGTAGGTTTTTCCATCAGTAGCACGTAGTGGGCTACTCGGTGGTGGCGCCTGGTTATTGCAGCCTATCAACAGGCTTGCAGCAACGACGAGAGCAATGTTCGCACCTCGCAGCGCCACCACCCAGTGATTCCCAACGGCTGTCTCCCTCACGGTGACGGCGTTTCCTCCAGTTGTTCGGACTGGTTGACTGGTGCTGGATTGTGCGGCTCGTATCCTGGGGCATTATTGAATGTGCCACGAAGAACGTCACGCACCATCGGCGTATAGGCAATTACAATCAGCACCACTGCAGCAATCAGCCACGGTCGTAGATTTAGGAGTGCCCCTGCCGGTCCGTCATGGTACGCCTCCGACAGTGGAAATTCTGCTGCGGCTTCACGCTGGCGTCGGCTTAGCGC
>JAOAEV010000027.1 GCA_026416585.1 Chlorobiota bacterium
GAGTGTGTGCTCAACCTCGGTCAAGTAGGACAGAACGCGGTCTGGAATCGTGCCGAAGTAGTGATCTTCTAATTCTTGCCCACGTGGTGGCTTGGTGCCAAAAAGCGTTCGCCCCGTCAGGTACAGGTCGGGACGGCGAAGGTAGAACGATTCATCAATGAGGAAAAATTCTTGTTCGCACCCCATCGTTGCAAAGGCACGCTGTGCGGGGACTCCGAGCACCGATAGAGCACGGAGAACACTCTGATTGAGTGCATCGAGCGAGCGTAACAGAGGAAGCTTTGCATCAAGCGCTTCGCCTGTCCATGATGCAAAGACAGTTGGGATGCAGAGAGTGGCACCATTAGAATGCCGCATAATGAATGCTGGTGAACTGGGGTCCCATGCAGTGTAGCCCCGTGCTTCGAACGTGGCGCGCAAACCACCACTGGGAAACGACGAGGCATCCGGTTCACCCTGAATAAGATCCTTGCCGGAAAATTCTGTGACCGCACCACCGTCAGGCAATGGTGTAACAAAGCTTTCGTGTTTTTCTGCAGTTGAGCCTGTCAGCGGCTGAAACCAGTGTGTGTAGTGCGTAGCGCCGTGTTCGGTTGCCCATTCTTTCATGGCAAGCGCAACTGTATCAGCGATCGCTGGATCGAGCGGCTTGCCGTGTTGAATCGTTGCAAGTAACGACTTGAAGACTGGCTTTGACAGTCGTTGCCGCATCTGATCGAGTGTAAAAACGTCACAAGCAAATGCCTGGTGAATTTCTTCGGAGTTGAGCAGCGAAGAATTATTCGGACGCCATTGAGCAATGCTGGAGGCAAACACGGGTGTCATTGTTTTAAACTGGATTTTGGTGAGACAATATCGAGTAGGCGTGTCGTCTCGAGTTGGGTGGAGAGAACAATGCTGGTCTGCGTGCGCTGCACACCGCGCCACCGCTGGATTGTCGAAAGCAGGTACTCAAGTGCAGCAGTACTTGCGACACGTACCTTGAGAAGGTGCGATGCGTCGCCAGTGATAGCGTGACATTCAAGGATAGCGGGTACGTTTCGGCACCGTTCGATAAACGATGGGAAGTTGGCGCTACCTTCGACCCACACGAATACAAACGCGGTCACATCTAATCCTATGGCAGAAGGAGATATTCGGGCGTGGTATCCTGTGATTATGCCATTGCGTTCTAATTTGCGGATGTGTTCACCGACCGCGGTGACCGATAGTCCGACCTGGTCGGCGAGTTCAGTCAGGCTCAGTCGTGCGTTTTCTTCGAGCAGACAACAAAGCTGCCGATCTGTTTCAGAGAGTTGAATGTTTTTGTTTTGATTCACTTATTTATTGAAAATTTCATGGTCTCTTCGCAAAAATATAGAATCTTTTCATGATTTTGAAAGTTCTGGTTTGGACGGCGAGAATTGTTCTCGGTTGGTTCATTGTCACAGGGCTGTGGGTGCTTACCTATGCGATTGTTCGCCCGCCGGTAACGCCGGTTATGATTATCGCTGTCGCTGAGGATCTGATCGATGGCGGCAAGTGGTATGGTCTCGAAAAACGATGGGTACCACTGGAGCAAATCTCACCGCATTTAGTTCGTGCAGTGATCGCAGCGGAAGACACCCGATTTTTTGAGCACCGTGGATTTGACTGGGATGCGATCGATAAAGCACAGGAGCTCAACGAACGATATCGCGGTCGCAAGCTATATGGCGCAAGTACAATTTCAATGCAGACGGCAAAGAATACCTTCCTGTGGCATGGTCGGAATTACTTTCGTAAAGCGCTTGAGGCATACTTCACAGTCCTGATTGAAACGCTGTGGGGAAAACGACGCATCGTGGAAGTGTACTTGAACGTTGTCGAATTTGCGCCCGGTGTCTATGGTGCTGAGGCAGCAGCGCAGCGTTACTGGAACAAGTCCGCGGCCGCACTGACTGCCAGCGAGGCGGCCTCTATGGCAGCGGTATTGCCCAATCCCCGACGGTGGAAATTCTGGAGACCTACACCCTACATCCGTAAACGTCAAGCGATTATTCTGGAGCGTATGAGTCACATTGCGCTTCCTAAGGATTGGTATCACGACAGACGCTAATTTTGCGGTGGAGTACCGTGGCTCTACAGTGTACTATGGAATTGACCTACTACGGGCATTCGTGTTTTGTTGTCAAGCTGCCAAGCGGCGAGCGGCTATTGTTTGATCCGTTTATCACCCCCAATCCACTGGCAGCGGGAATTGACCCTGCAAGTATTGAGTGCGATTACATTTTTCTGTCACACGGGCACGCTGATCATATCGCTGATGCGGTGACGATAGCACAGCGAACGGGAGCACTTGTTATCTGTGCGTGGGAAATCTTCGAGTGGCTTGGCAGGCAGGGTGTCACAAACGTGCGCCCGATGAACACTGGGGGAGCATGGCGTGCACCGTTCGGTACCGTTCAATGTGTGGTAGCACATCACTCCAGCGGATTGCCCGACGGCAGCTACGGTGGCAATCCAATGGGATTCGTTATCGCAACAGCGCACGGAACGTTTTACTACGCCGGCGATACTGCGCTGACGCTGGACATGCAGTTGATCCCACGTCGTTATCGCCTCGATGCTGCAATTCTGCCAATTGGTGACAACTTTACTATGGGCATCAGTGATGCAGTCGTTGCCGCCGAATTCCTGCAGTGCACCAATGTTATTGGTGTTCACTTCGATACGTTCGACTTGATTCGGATTGATCATGATGCCGCGCATGCTGCATTCACCGAGCGCGGTATAATGCTGAGACTACCATCGGTCGGGCAAACTTTACCGCTGCGACCATAGGATGTTACACAAATTCACAGTTGTGCCATGAACGCAAACATGGGCTCTCTCGATCGTGGTGTTCGTATCGCTGTGGCTATTGTGGTTGCTGTGTTGATTGGAATGGGCGCTGTCAGCGGAACATGGGCTTGGGTGCTTGGGATTGTCGCATTGGTTTTTCTGTTGACAAGCCTGATCAGCTTCTGTCCGTTGTATGCGCTGTTTGGTCTGAGTACTTGTCGTGTCAAACAAAGCGAGTAGCATTCCGTCTTAGTGCAGAACTAGACGGATAGTCTCGACGGGCCGAGGATCGACCTGTTGGGAAGAATGCGTTTCAGGTATGCCGAGCATAGCGGCATGCCGGTGTTTTTTTCACACTTGGAGGATTTCGTGATGATTCGTTTGTCGTTTGTGCTGGCAGCTACAGTTGCGCTCAGCATCGTAACAACGCATGCACAGCAACGTACGCAGAAAGCAGATACACCGCGCCCGCAAATTGAATTGCGTGATTTTGCCGATAGTGTCAGCTACGCGCTCGGCATGAATATCGTGCAAATGGTGAAAGAACAGAATTTCCCCATGCGACGCCAGGCCCTCCTGCGTGCTCTTGCTGATGGCTTCGACGCCCAGACATTTGCAATAACTGAGCAAGATATGGTGGCTGTATTCCAGAGGCTCCAACAACAAAAACAAGCAGAAGAACAAGCAAAGAAAGCAGCTGAGGCAACAAAAAATCGCGCAGATGGCGAAAAGTTTTTGAAAGAAAATTCCAAGCGTGCAGGAGTAAAAACAACGCCGAGTGGTTTGCAATATGAGGTCATCAAAAATGGCAACGGACCAAAACCTTCAGGTCCTTCGGCAACAGTGAAAGTGCACTACCGTGGGATGTTACTTGATGGAACGGAATTTGACAGTTCGTACAAGCGTGGCGAACCCGCTGAATTTCAACTCGACCGTGTGATCAAGGGCTGGGGTGAAGCGGTTCAGTTGATGAACGTTGGTTCGACCTACAAGTTTTACATCCCACCTGATCTTGCCTATGGCGATCGTGGTGCGGGCGACGTTATTCCTCCCGGTGCGGTGCTCATCTTCGAAGTCGAATTGCTCGATGCAAAATAGCGCAGGAGCGGTGCAGCATATTTTTTCGATAGCGTTGATGGTGGCTGCTGTGCTCAGTGCTCCAGCGCTGGCGCAGCAGCCATCGCCTGCGCCGCTTGATCCAAACGCCATTTTTCATATCCCCGGTCAAGAAGACACTCTTCAATTTTATTGGTCATTCACTGCAGCGGAATTAGAGCAATTGATCGCTCTCGATACTGCTCTGGTGATGATTGATCTGCGCTCACCTGATCAATATGCTGCCGGCCACATACTGGGTTCGATCAATATGCCTGCAGCAACGATCGATCCGCGATACCGTGAATTCCGACGCATGCAGAAACAGCGGCGTAATATGGTGCTCATATCCGAGGATGGCAAGCTTGCCCGAGAGTTGACCGCCGAACTGCTCAAGAAAAAACTCGACCGTGTCTGGTTCCTCCGTGGAGGGATCGAGGCGTGGGTCAAAAGTGGTCGTTCTCTTTCCCCTGGGCAATGATCCGCTACCGAGCACGACACAATTGGATCTTGGGGCTTGCGTCTTTTGGTGTGAGCAAAGCGCTCGGTATCGTATAATGGAGCGATGATACGCGTACGACACTTGTTACTTCCAATCGTTGCAGCAAGCGTTCACTTCGTAGTAGTCGGTGGTGCCTTTGCGCTACTGTCTGCACTTTTGTGGATGGTGTTGGTCGTTTGTGGGAATGTGTGGTGTCCGAATGCTCATCCATCGTTTTTTGAGGCAGCGGGACTTGTGGCATTCGGCTACATCGTTGTGCAGTCGTCGGTGTTCGCGCGCCGGCACTTGCATAGATCCGGCGGGACGTGTGGTACCTCATCGTTGCATTCAAGGTCAGTAAATCACCCGGTGAAACGTACGATTTTTGAAAAAACTTCTGTACCGCCTACCGAATAGATTACCCTCGTTCGATAGCTTCGCTCGTTGCAACCTTTTGGGTAGATAGCTCTGTTGGGCAGTAATCCATCTGCAGTAAAGTCACGTCATCGGGGAGCGATTGGCCGATCCACAGTTGCGACAGCTGTGCGATGATGCTTGCGATGATGTCGGTGGCAGTGCTTGTTTGGCGAATGAGGTTTCCTAACGCGCTCTGCTGCGCCGAAAGATCCTCGGTAAGAGCATCAAGAATTCCATCGGTGTACATCAGTATGCGGTCGTTGGGTGCGATCTCCACTGTTGTGCAGTGGTAGCGAGTGTCTTCGAGTGCACCAAGTGGCATACCAGGAATTGTTGGCAATCGTTCGACCGCCCCATCGTGTCGGATGTGGTACGGGGAAGGGTGGGCTGCGTTGCACATGGAAAGCAATCCTTCTTCGGGATCGAATATCGCGACAACGGCAGTCACAAAATATGCCTGCGGATTATTCATTGCCAGTGCACGGTTAGTTGCTTCCATCGCTTCGACGGGGGACGACTCGTGCTCCAGGTGGGAACGTAGCAGGGTTTTCGTGACTGCCATCCACAGGGCTGCGCTTACCCCTTTACCGGAGACATCTCCAACGATCATGACAATCCGACCGTCTCCGGTTACCCAGTGATCGTAGAAGTCGCCCGCAACGTGGCGTGCCGGTACTAAGAGCGCTGCCAGACGATATTGTTCGTCAGGATCGCGTACCTGTGAGGGTGGGAGCATATGCCGTTGAATCTCGGCGGCAATTGCCAGCTCCCGTTCGTATGTCTGCAATCGTTCCCGCGTGCGAAAAGTTTGTTCAAGTTCTTCGTAGCGCGCAAGAGCATTCGATAGCGAGGTCTCCAATTCGGCAATACTTGGCGGCTTGACGATATAGTCCGATGCACCAGCACGGAGTGCTTCGATTATCGAGCGTGCGTCGCTGGCTCCAGAAAGAACGACCGACTGCAACAGCGGGTACTGCCGCCTACACTGCGTGATCAAGGCAAGCCCATCCATCCTCGGCATTGCCAGATCGGTGAGCAGAACAGCTGCGTTCGGATTGTTTGCTAACAATGCCAGTGCTTCTTCGCCGCTGCTTGCATGAAGAATTTGCAGGTGCCGTTCTGTTGCAATTGGCTCGAGTGCCAACTCAACCATTACCAGAAACTCAGTGCTGTCGTCAACGACAACAATGCATCGTTCCATGAGTGCATTCGATGTGCATCCATACAAATATCGCCAACTACTCTACGTTCAATTGCTGTGCCAGCAGCAATAGCAGTGTATGCAGACAGAACAGAAGGTGCATAAGCCAACATGTATTTTTGAATATATCAACTGCCATCCATGGTGTGATGCCGAGAATATTAGCTCATCCCGTCGTGTGTATCCTTGCGCGAATTGTTGTCGGCGGCATTTTTACAATGTATGCTGTTGACAAAATCGCTGTGCCAGCAGACTTTGCACTTAACATCGAACGGTACGAGCTATTGCCCCTGGCACTGGTCAATCTTATGGCAATCATCCTGCCGTGGATAGAACTACTTGTTGGTGTTTTTCTTCTGGTTGGTGTCCGGCTGCGTGCCAATGCGATTCTTGCTGTAGCAATGCTGGCGATATTCATTCTTGCAATCGGCTCGGCGATGGCACGTGGGCTGGAAATCAACTGTGGTTGCTCGGCGCATAGCGAAACTGTCGGGTGGGGAAAAATCATTGAAGATGCCCTCTATTTGCTTCTGGCACTCCGAATAGTGATCAAACCAG
This sequence comes from Chlorobiota bacterium, assembly GCA_026416585.1. Classification (GTDB taxonomy): domain Bacteria; phylum Bacteroidota; class Ignavibacteria; order Kapaibacteriales; family NICIL-2; genus NICIL-2. The sequence continues at coordinate 6,555 of JAOAEV010000027.1, forward strand.
ATGCTACGCTGACGCTCGAACGTCTGGCGACAACTGACACACCGTCGGTGGTAGTGGCCCCGTGATGTACCGCTTGGGAGCGGCTATCGTTTTGTTATCGTTGTTAGTATCGGGCACGCGTGGACAAGGTAGCGCGGGCGAACTTGCACTCTATGAGTCGCAGCGCATTGTGGATATGCCAACAGCGGGTGTTCTTCCAACTGGTGGCATACAATTTCGCGCGATCGTCTTCGATAGCGGCGGCATGACAACCGAGGCCCTGATTGCTCCACTGGCTCGCGTGCAAATTGGGCTGGGATATAGCGGCAGTGGTATTGTTGGCAGTGGGAACGTCCGATGGCAGGGACCGCCAGCACTGCTGCTGCGCTGGCGATTCCTTGATGAGACACCCGTGCTGCCGGCGTTGGCAATTGGTGTTGAAACGCTTGGTCGAGGCGAGGTCGCAAATGGCGCCTTCGCAACAGCCGCTCCGGGTGCATATTTTACTCTCAGCAAGCAGTTTCGTTGGTGGCTTGGTGGTTGTGCGATTCACGCTGGCATCGGTTATGGACTCGATCTCCGTTTCAACGGAGGTGATATCAACATGTGGATCGGTGCTGAGCAGTCAATCGGTCGATCAATGGCATTGAGCATTGAAGCCAATCCACAGTCAATCGAGCGTAGCCGTCCTCTGCTGCTCAATCTTGCAGCACGATGGTCGGTTTTGCGCGGTGTGACGTTAGAATTCTATCTCCGTGACCTTTTAGCCCGGTCGGCATCCCAGCCGCGTCGCTGGGTTGGTATCGAGTGTATTGCACGTCTTTCCGAAATCCTATGGTGATGGACATGATAGCCGTCAAGAATGTTGAGCTACCGCTTCCATTGATGCACCGTGGAAAAGTTCGCGATGTTTTTGCAGTGGGGTCCGATAAACTATTGATTGTTGCGACCGACCGCGTGTCGGCATACGACGTGGTTATGGATGATCCGATTCCGGGTAAAGGCATAGTACTGACGCAACTATCGGCGTTTTGGTTGGAAAAAACGCAACATCTTGTGCCCAATCATTTGCTCAGTGTTCGTTTCGAAGATTTTCCGCCAGAGCTGGCACTCTATCGTTCGATGTTGGACGGACGTACCATGCTTGTACGGCGAACAGAACCGATTCGCTTCGAGTGTGTTGTGCGAGGATACCTGGCTGGCTCGGCATGGCGCGAGTACACTGAGCATGGATGCGTCGCTGGCGTCCCGCTTCCAGCAGGCCTACGACATGCAGAACAGCTACCTGAGCCGATTTTTACCCCCGCCACAAAAGCTGAACGTGGTCACGACGAAAACATTACGTTCGATGCCCTTGCTCTGCACATCGGTACTGAGCGTGCTGAGCTACTACGTTCGCTGTCCCTGACACTCTATCGTTTTGGGCATGATTACGCGATCGAGCGTGGACTCATTGTGGCGGATACCAAATTCGAGTTCGGTTATCGCCCAGATGGGCAACTCCTGCTCATTGATGAGGTGCTCACTCCTGATTCATCACGGTATTGGCTTGCTGAAAGCTATCGTCCTGGTGAGCCACAATACGAATTTGACAAGCAAATCCTTCGAAACTGGCTCGACGAGCACCAGTGGAATCGGCAACCACCCCCACCACAATTGGACGCAGAGCTTATCGAATTGCTGCGTCGGCGGTATTTCGAGTTGTTCGAACGTCTCACTGCCTGACCATTAGGGATACTAAGCGATGAGAACGCTTTCGAGTACATACGACGAGACTGAATCACTCCGAACGAGCACACTCGATGCCTATGATTTCCCAGTTATCATGGCGATGGTGGCGCTGGTCAGCATTGGCTTGATTTCAATTTACAGTGCCACATATCAAACCCCGATGGCAAGTTACTTTTCCAAACAGTTGATGTTCGCGGTCATCGGTAGTGGAGCATTCCTCGCTGCACTGTTCGCACCGATACACCTTGTGCGTGCAAGCATCCCACTCCTTTATGGAGTTTCGCTCATGTTGCTTGTGGCAGTGCTTGTGCCCGGTATCGGAGTCAAAATTCACGGGCAACGCTGCTGGATTGCTATCGGAGGATTTCAATTTCAGCCGTCGGAGCTCGCAAAGCTGGCAAGCCTTCTGATGGCTGGTTCTGCGATTGCTGCACGGCAAGGGCAGCTACGAACTATGCGTGATTATGGGATGGTCATCGGAATCGTTCTGTTACCGATGATTCTTGTTGTGCTCGAAAAAGATACCGGTACGGCATCAGTCTTTGCTGCTATGATGCTGGGACTGTTGCTGTGGTTGGGAATGCCGCTTGTGGTGATGCTATCGCTTGTGCTTGTCCCAATTACTGGTATTACTGCTGTCCATGCGACGATGTACCAGATGTATATCGGAATCATTGTCTTGGCCGTTGTGGGTGCCGTGATTGCATATATCCTCGAGCGGCGATGGTGGGCTCCGATAGTGATCCTGGTAGTTATCGGAATTGTCGGGATTGCAAGCGAGCAAGTGTTCGACCATTTACCCGAATACCAGCGTGGGCGGATTCGCACATTCTTCGAGCCAGAAAAATATCCGAAAGAGGAAGGCTATCACGTGCTCCAATCACTGATTGCCATTGGGAGCGGTGGTGCCACAGGCAAGGGATACTTGCACGGAACACAAACACAATTGCGCTATATCCCTGAGCAGTGGACGGACTTCATTTTTTGCGTTCCTGCTGAGGAATTCGGCTTTGTCGGTGCGACGATTGTATTGCTACTGTATGCTTTCCTTTTGTTGCGACTCGAGCGAATCTATCGCTATGCACGAGATCCGATGGCATCGGTGGCGACGTTCGGTTTTGCCATCGTCTTGCTCTACCATGTGATGGTCAATATCGGTATGACGATTGGATTGGTGCCAGTGATGGGCATTCCACTTCCATTGATGAGCGCTGGTGGGACTGCGCTGCTGGTGAATATGACTACGCTCGGTGTGTTGCTCAATTTCCACCGGCGAGCCAGACTGGTTGAACGTCTGCAACTGTAGTCCATGCGTGTACTCATCACGTGCGGCGATCCCAATGGCATCGGGTTGGAGCTTCTCCTCCGTGCCATGAGCGAAGGGGCACTCGATCAATTCGATGCTGAACTAATTCTCTGTGCACCACCAACAGTCATAGCTGCGTATATCGCAGCCCTCGGTGATGATGTGATAGCTTGCGTTGAGGGTAAGCGACTTATTGTCGGCACGCGAGTAATGACGATTGGCACCTGTGGTGATGTTGTGTATTCACCGCAGTTTGGCATACCGACGCCGGAGTCTGGAGCAGTTGCACGCGCGGCACTCGAGTATGCCGCCCGCTCTATGCTCACAGGAGAGTGTGATGCCATCGTTACATTACCAGTCTCAAAGGAGGCGCTTCAGATGGCTGGTTTCCCATTCCCGGGGCAGACAGAGTTTTTCGGGAGCGTCGCTGGTGTTGAAACGACGATGATTCTTGCGTGCGACCTGTTGCGAGTAGCATTGGTGACAATTCATGTTCCGATAGCACGCGTTGCTGCAAAGGTAACGGTCGAGCGCGAAATTGCAACACTTGAGCGCTTCGCCCGTGCGCTTCGGGAAGACTGGCTCATCCTGTCTCCGCGCATTGCTGTTCTGGGACTGAACCCGCACGCCGGTGAGCATGGAACGATCGGTACAGAGGATGAACGTGTTCTGCGCCCTGCTGTTGAACAACTCTATGCTCGAGGGCTTGATGTACGTGGTCCCTATCCGGCAGATGGTTTCTTTGCGCGCGAGCATTGGCGATCGTTTGATGGCGTTGTTGCGCAGTACCACGACCAAGGGCTGATTCCCGTAAAGATGCTTGCCGGCGGTCGGGGAGTGAATATCTCTGCTGGCTTGCCGATTGTGCGGACTTCACCCGATCATGGCACAGCATATGATATTGTTGGCACCGGTCGTGGAGACTACCGGAGTGTCGTCGCAGCGATTGAAATGGCGTTGTATCTTGCACGTAATCGCAAACAATCAACTCAACATGTTTCACTGTGAACTACTCGAAATAGCTATGGCGGACATTCACTCGATTTTGGTTGTCGGTGCTGGTACGATGGGTAATGGCATTGCCCATGTTGCGGCGCAGAACGGATATTCCGTTACCCTTGTGGACGTATCAGCGGAGCAGCTGGAACGTGCGCTTGGGATTATTCGAACAAATCTCCAGCGTCAAGCCAGCAAAGGCACGATCGCAGAAAGTGATATTCCAACAATACTCGGTCGGATCGCAACTGCAACGGATTTGGAAGCTGCCGCCGCGGGTGTAGATTTTGCTATTGAAGCAGCAAGCGAAAATCTCGACATCAAGCGTTCTATCTTCCGCATGCTCGACGCCCATGCTCCTGCACACTGCATTCTGGCATCGAATACCTCCTCAATTTCGATCACAACAATTGCAGCAATAACCTCTCGTGCCGATCATGTTATTGGGATGCACTTTTTCAATCCAGTGCCGGTGATGAAGCTCTGCGAAATTGTCCGCGGGCAGGCAACCAGCGAGGAGACCTATCAAGCGACCTTTGCCTTGGCACAAGCATTAGGCAAAACGCCCGTGACGGTGAAGGACTATCCCGGCTTTGTATCGAATCGCATTCTGATGCCGATGATCAACGAAGCGATCTACTGCCTGATGGAGGGGGTTGCGTCTGCTGAAGACATTGACACAGTCATGAAGCTTGGGATGAACCATCCGATGGGACCACTGCAGCTTGCCGATTTTATCGGACTTGATGTGTGCTTGGCAATTATGGAGGTGCTCCACGAAGGACTCGGTGACGACAAGTATCGCCCATGTCCACTGTTGCGACGGATGGTTGCTGCGGGGTACCTCGGACGAAAAACGGGACGAGGGTTTTACAGCTACTCCTAAACATGCTCGCTTGAGCAGGTATTGACTCCCGGTATTCATGTTCCGAGTTTGTTCGGCAAGATGTAGAGCCGGGCGTTTGTTAAGTTCACCTCGTGGGGGGC
>JAOAEV010000075.1 GCA_026416585.1 Chlorobiota bacterium
AATTGGCAAAATCTCTGGCGCACTTGGCGGCGAGACCGGGTACTACATTGTGCTTGTGCGTGAAAAACATGATGCCGATCCCAAAGGACGCAATGCCGGCATCGAGGCAATCGCTCGCCGCAAGCGACAAGAAGCAATGCAGAACGCCTTTTTCACGTGGCTTAGTAATCTCCGTCAGCAAGCTGATATCGAAGACTACCGCGCTGAAATTTTCAGCCGCTGACCAAGCACGCAACAATGGCGCTACCGCACCAACTTCGCCAGCAATTGCTCGGACAATGCGGAAGCGCCATTGTTGTTTCCGATGACCGCCAGGCATACCGATTCTGTCGTCAGATTGCTTTCCACCACTACGAAAATTTCCCTGTAGTATCGTTAGCACTTGGTGAAATGCGCGACGATATCGCAGCGATCTATGCGTTCGCACGTCTGGCTGATGATATCGCTGATGAATGGGATGCACCAACTGAAGCAAAACTTGCTGCACTTGACATGCTCGATAGTTGGCTTGACTCGCCGTTACTACACCATCCAATCGGACGAGCAGTAGCATCTACCATCGAACGAAATAGGTTGCCAAGGGAGACATTCCGTCGGCTGTTAAGAGCTTTTCGCTATGATGCGGCATTTGTGCCATTCGAAACGGAGCGTTTATTAGAGGACTATTGCTCAAACTCGGCAGCACCAATTGGCGAGCTTCTTCTTCGATTGGCAGGACGATGGTCGGAACAGTCTGCATCACTATCGGATGCATTCTGTGCTGGCTTACAGGTTCTCAACTTCTGGCAGGACATTTCCAACGACTGGCAACGTGGCCGTGTGACAGCTCCACTCGAGTGGCTCGGCAGCGATTCTCCACCATTGTGGGATGAACTTCTCGCCAATCCCCGCCAGCGATTCGTCTTAGCCCAGCGATACGACGAGATGGTAACGCGGTTACTGGCGAGCGGTACAGCGCTTGCAGAACTACTGCCGCGCGGACGTCTTCGCCTGCAAGTGCGGGTGACATGGACAACAGCACACGTCATATGGCATCGGTGCCGTCAGCGAGGTGTAAATTTTGAAGTGCAGCCGCGTCTTCGGTGGATAGATATCGGACGCATTCTTGGTGCGCTCGTTTTCAGATGATCTCATCGTAGCTTTGCTGCCGACAATGGAAGCGCTCGTGACCAGCTCGATGACGAGCTTTTACTATTCGTTCTCACTTCTGCCGCGTGAAATCCGGCAGGCAATTACGACATTGTATGCCTTCTGTAGGACCGTCGATCAGATTGTAGATGCGACACCGCTGGCATACGGTGCCGACGTTGCTTCACGGCATGCGCAGCTGGAATGGTGGCGCCGCCAAATCGATGCGATTTATGGTAGTGGCGCGATCGCTCCCTTAGTTCGTCCACTCGCACTTGTCGTCGAGCGATTTGCTATCCCAAAGCAGTATCTCCTCACATTGCTCGATGGTGTCGAGCGGGACTTAGTGCAGCAGCGATATGTAACGTTCGAAGAACTCAAAAGCTACTGCTACAGCGTCGCGGGCGTAGTTGGTTTGATGAGCATTCATGTCTTTGGCTACCGCTACGACGAAAGTGAAGAGTACGCCGTCAACCTCGGCTATGCACTCCAATTGACTAACATTATTCGCGACGTCAAGGAAGACAAAGACCGTGGCTACATTTATCTTCCACTTGACGAACTCGAACGTTTTCGCTACGCGGAAGCCGATCTCCAAGCCGAGGTATACGATGACCGTTTCATCGAGTTGATGCGATTTCAAGCACGTCGTACGCGCACCTATTACAACCGTGCCCGTGCTGCGCTCCATCCAGATGAACGCGCTACCCTGTATCCAGCAGAAATCATGGACGCGATTTACTACCGCTTGCTGGAAAAAATTGAACTGGGCAACTTCGATGTTTTTCGTCGGCGCTATCGTGTGCGAACTCCTCACAAACTCTGGCTTGCCACCAAAATTTGGCTTTATGCGAAACTGCTGAGCCGCCGCCGCTAATTTGTAGTTTTGTGATATCCACTTTCGATTTATGCTCCAATGGAACAGCAAACGCTGACGTTCGAGCCCGCGGAAGTAGCAGAAATCGAGCGGCTCAAAAGTCTCTATCCCCATCCAAAAGCAGCGCTCATGCCTGTTCTATGGATGGCGCAGAAAAAGTGGGGCTGGCTCTCGGAAGATGTCATGCGTACCGTTGCCGATGTTATGGAGTTGCCATACGCGCACGTCCTCGGTGTCGCGCGTTTCTACACGATGTACTTCAAAAAGCCGATGGGACGCTATCACATACAGGTTTGCACGAATGTTTCGTGCATCCTGCGAGGAGGTGATAAACTCTTCGAGCTTTTATGTGAAAAGCTTGGCATCGGAAATAATGAACGCACACCAGACGGACGTTTTTCGATCGAAGAGGTCGAGTGTATGGGGGCGTGCGGTGGTGCTCCGATGATTGCAATCAACGAAGATTATTACGAAAACGTCACGTTCGACGATGTCGAACGCATTCTTCAATCGCTGCCAGACTGACCGCTGTGGTCGTTGTGCGGCGCTCATGGTTGTGCTGCTCCATGTGATTGTTACACTGGTAGCGATGTATACTGCCGTGCTTTCGCTCGACGTTGGCGCTGTAGCTCGCGGCCAGCTATGGCGTTTAGTAACGGCTCCACTTGCTGCGCAGAGCATTCTGGGCTTGTTGATAGCAATTCCCATTTTCCTGTGGACAGTCCCTGGGATTATTCGTTCGATCGGCGTTGGAGCCACGGTAGTCATGGGATTGGGGTTTGTAGTTGGTGGAGGTTGCACAACGATGCTCGCACTGGTTGCAACAGGCCAGAACACGATAGAGTATCCCATTCCGCCACTGGTAGTGCTGGCGCTGATGAACCACATCTTCACAAGCCAGGGACAAATCGAAATACGCCGTTTGCGTATTCCCGTAAAAGTGCTTAGTGCCATCGTAGCTGTTGTGATTGCGGTTGGTGTGTTTGTTGCAACTCTCGACGAGCCACCGGTACTCTTTTCCATCGTTAGTCTGTGGCTACTGGCACTTTCGGTTGCCCTTCTTGTGACAGCTCTGGCACACCACCGTACTCTCTTGGAGCAGTTTCGTTCCTTTGAGCGCTCATCTGCTATGATGATTGGTAATGTCGAGAGTGTCGAGATGATCAATCGGGCTGCCGGCACCCGATCGAAATGGTTACCGCCTCAGTGTCGCGATGAGTCTGAATACGTTGACTTGTTGCTAGAGAAAATTTTTCGACACGGTGAATTGTCGCTCACCGAAGAAGAACGTGCATTCTTGCGCGATTACTCACAACGGATTTGATTTCGCATGCTTGCTGCACCACCGTCCGATGACCGATTAGCCCGTGCTGGACGCATTCTCCACTTTGCGATTGTTGTAGTGATCGGTGTGTTCACTGCTCGGTTGGTGTATTTGCAGGTTATTCGGGGCGCCGAGTATTTGCAGCGCAGTGAAATGCAGGCAATAAAGCAGCGTGCAAAAATTCCCTCGCGTGGATGCATCTATGATCGTAATGGGACGATGATCGTGCGGAACGATCCGTCGTTTACTATCACGATAACTCCAAACGAAGTGGACACCACGACGCTGCTACCTCTGGCACGATTACTCGGAATACCACTTGCGACACTACGAACACTGTATGATCAAGCACTGCCGTACCGTTTTCAACAGGTGCCGGTTATCCGCGATGCTTCGTTGGAAGCAGTTGCTGCCATCGAGGAGTACTTACCGGAACTCCCCGGCATCGAGATACGTGCCGACGTCAAACGGAGATATTTGCTTGCCGCACATGCAAGCCATCTGTTCGGCTACCGTGCGATGGTGGATGAACGCGACATTGCCACCAAAGGTGACTATTACACGCTCAACGACTACATCGGGAAAACAGGTTTGGAGGCGGCATATGAACCATTTCTCCGAGGTCGAAAGGGTGTACAATTTGTCGCGGTCAATGCAGCGGGTCAGCCGATCGAACGTTTCAATAATGGGCGTAGCGATATCGATGCGATTGAAGGCGCTGATCTCTACCTAAGCATTGATGCACTCTTGCAGGAAGTTGCTGAGAAACAGATGGGTAATGATCACGGCGCAATCGTTGTGCTCGATCCACGTAACGGGGAAGTATTGGCGTTTGTCAGTAAGCCCGATTATGATCTCCATCCGTTTGAAACACCACGAGCGGGCGAATACTTTGCACAACTAGCGCGCGATCCGGACAAACCGCTTTTCAACCGGGCAATGCAAACAATCTATCCGCCTGGTTCGACGTGGAAAATGCTGATGGCACTCGCTGCGATGCACGAAGGGTTGCTTGATGAACGGACGACGATTCATTGTCCAGGCAGCTTTACCTATGGTGGCAGGAGCTTCAAATGTCACGGTGC
>JAOAEV010000079.1 GCA_026416585.1 Chlorobiota bacterium
TTTGCCGCCCGACGCGACCGCGACTATCTCCGCCGCGATGGTGGCCGATCGCAGCCACCGGTGTACAATACCACCGGCACCAATCTTTTCAATACCGGCACCACATATGTCAAAGCCGGTTGGATTTTCCACATGATGCGAACCATGCTTGGCGACAGTGCATTTTTTGCACTCATGGAACGCTACATGAATACCTTTGCCTACAGCGCCCTGGAAACAGAGGACATGCGGGAGTTTTTCGAGCACACTATCCCGAATCCACCGGTGCCTTGGCGAACATTCTTTGATCAGTGGGTCTATAGTGTCGGCCATCCCGTTCTGCGCGCAGACCTTCTTGCTCTGGAGCCGACAGCCAGCGGGTATCGCGTGCGCCTGCGCCTTGCTCAGACGCAGGACACTGGTGTGTTTTTGCCGGTGTATGTCGTTCCGCTTCGGTTACGTGTGCGCGAGTATTGGTCGGGCTCTCCACACGACACCATCGTGCTGATGGCACAGCGGGAGAAACTTGTTGATCTCACTGTTCCATTCCTCCCCCGCACTGTTGAGCTCGACCCGCTCGATGAAATTCTCTGCGAAAAAGACACGGCAGCACTCATTCTTCAGGCGGAGCCACAAGTACATGCGGCAGAAATTCGCCTTCTGCCTAATCCTGTGCAACGCGGAGAATCTGTAATTGTGTGGGCAGAATCGCATCCATCGGGTGTGCAGCTTCGTCTGTGGCGAAGTGATGGCACACTGGTTCGTACCTTAGCCAGCCACGATGCACTCACCCCAATTCCCACGGGCGATCTTGCTGCAGGTGTGTACATCCTCGAGGTGTATCGCGGCACAGAGCGCCAGCATTATCCCTTGGTCATTGTGCCGTAGAAGTTATGCGTAGACTGTCGGACCGCGTCACGGCTGCCAGCGAATCCCAAACACTCGCAATTGCTGCTCGGGCAAAGGAGCTTGCACGGTGCGGCTATGATGTTATCTCGCTGGCGGTCGGTGAGCCAGACTTCCCAACACCGCCGTGCGTCTGTCAAGCAGCAATCCGCGCTATCGAGGAAGGAAAAACACGATACACTGAGTCCTCAGGCATACCAGAGCTTCGCCGTGCAGTCGCCGAAAAATTCCGCCGAGAGAACCATCTGCCGCATGCTACCGAGGAGACAGTGCTCATCTCGTGCGGTGCGAAGCACAGCATTATGAATGCTCTCCATGCTCTTTGCAATCCAGGCGATAGTGTTCTCATCGCGGCGCCATACTGGGTGAGCTATCCTGCGATGGCGATGCTGGCAGGCGCGCAGCCACGCATTGTTTTTACTCGTGCGGAAAATGGCTTCAAACTGACTCCTGAGCAGCTCGAGCAACACTTGGACGACAGTGTTGCCTGTGTGATACTGAATTCGCCCTGCAACCCCACAGGTGCGATGTACACCCGCGATGAAATTGCTGATCTCGTTACAGTGCTGGCAACACACGATTGCTACATCATCAGCGATGAGATCTACGAAAAGCTCACCTACACCCATGAACACGTGAGCATAGGTGCATTCGATGCAGTCGCTGAGCGCACTATCACGGTCAATGGCTGTTCGAAAGCCTACGCGATGACCGGCTGGCGCATTGGATTTATGACCGGACCCCGTGAGCTTATCGTACAAGCGGCAAAGGTGCAGAGCCAGGATACATCTAATCCCACCTCGATTGCGCAGTATGCTGCACTTGCTGCTCTGAGCTGCGCCGAGCAGGATGTAGCACGTATGCGTGAGCGCTTTGCCCACCGTCGGCAATTGCTCTTGGATCTGCTGGCAGCTATTCCCGGTGTGCAGGCATATCCGCCCGATGGCGCTTTCTACGTGTGGCTCGACATCCGGAGTGTCTTGCCTCCTACCTGGAATTCACACACCTTTGCTGAACAGCTGCTGGAAAAGCAGTACGTGGCAACCGTGCCAGGCGAAGCATTCGGTATGGCGGGCTTTATTCGCCTCTCGTTCGCAACCAGTGAAGAGCAATTGCATCAAGCTATCGAGCGGCTCAACCAGTTCATAGCCACCCTTTTGCAAGTGCAATGAAAGAGACATCATCTCCCCCTCCCCTCGCAACGGTGATTGAGGAACTGCTTCAGCGAGCAGTCGTTCGCACCTATGACCGGGGAATGCTCATTACCTTCCCTGAAGAGCTGCCCTACACCATTCCCTATGTCGTTGAGGGAGTGGTCAAGGTCTTCTATCACCTGCACAACGAGGAGCTGGTGCTTTACTTTTTGCAACCAAGTCAATACTGCACGATGTCTCTTCTTGCATCGGTTCGACAGGTTCCAAGCCGCGTGTATGCTGTTGCAGAGACTCGCTGCCAAATTGCCTACATTTCTACCGATACATTCCTGAGAACACTGGCTAATAGCCCTGTGCTCTTGGAACACATGCTCTCAGTTTATCACCAGCGCATGGAGGAATTGCTTGACCTTATCGGCACTCTCAAGTTCGCACGCATGGAAGACCGACTCCGTAGCTTCCTTGCCCGGAAAGTACTGCTGACCCAATCATCCCACGTTCACCTGACCCATGAAGAACTTGCACACGAGTTAGGCACTTCGCGGGTAGTAGTCTCCCGCTTGCTCAAAGAACTCGAACGGCGAGGAATTGTCCGACTTCATCGCGGCACAATCGAGGTTATCGAAGTGTAACTAATGTTACCGTTGTGTCAAGCCGCACGCTGTATGTTCGGAACGGTCCGTTTCACTTCTGTATGGAGGCACAATGCCACGCACTCACTATCAAGTGTTAGTTATCGGCGGTGGGAATGCAGGTCTTTCGGTTGCTGCCCATCTCTTGCGTCGCAAGCCCTCGCTGGTGCTTGGTATTATCGAACCAAGCGACAAACACTACTACCAGCCTGCATGGACACTGGTCGGCGGTGGCGCGTACGACATCAACAAAACCGTTCAACCTGAAGCAAAATACATTCCGAAGGGCGCCGACTGGATCAAAGACTACGCCGAGGAAATTCTGCCGGATCAGAATACTGTCGTCACCCGCAGCGGCGATCGCTACACGTACGATTACCTGGTTGTATGCCCAGGAATTCAGCTGGACTGGCACAAAATCAAAGGAGCGGACCGCTGGCTTGGGACAAATGGCATCACCAGCGTGTACACGTTCAAGACTGCACCCTACACGCACCAATGCATCACCTCCTTTACAGGTAAAGGAAAAGCGCTCTTTACTGCTCCGAACACACCGATCAAGTGTGGTGGCGCTCCCCAGAAAATCATGTACCTTGCATCAGATAACTTCCGCCGGCGCGGTATTCTTCGCCCTGACATGGTGCATTTCTACTCCGGCGGAAGCATCATTTTTTCTGTTCAGAAGTATGCAGAAACGCTTTTAAAAGTTTGCAATCGCTATCAGATCGGCCTGCACTTTCTCCACAACTGCGTCGAAGTAGATGGCGACAACAAAGTCGCTTACTTCGAAGCAAAACAGGGCGACACCGTCGAGCGCGTTGCAGTGGAATTTGAGATGATTCATCTGACACCGCCCCAAAGTGCGCCAGATTTCATCAAGCGTAGCCCCCTTGCAGTACCGAACGATCCGCTCGGCTGGATGGAGGTAGATAAACACACGCTCCAGCATCCACGATATCCGAACGTCTTTGGTATTGGCGATGTTACGAACACTCCAAACGCTAAGACCGGTGCCGCTATCCGAAAGCAGAACCCCGTGCTGGTGGAGAACTTGCTCTACTGTATCGAGCACAAGACAACAACGATTCCCAAACCGAAGACCTACAACGGCTACGGCTCCTGTCCGCTTATCACTGGCTACGGCAAGCTGATGCTGGCAGAATTCGACTACAACAACCAACCGCAGGAAACATTCCCCTTCGACCAAGGGAAAGAGCGTTTCAGCATGTGGCTCCTCAAAAAGGAAGTGTTGCCGCGCCTTTATTGGCACGCTATTCTGCACGGCAGAATGCAAGGGTGACGTTCGATGTGGTTCCTCCTTCTCCCCCTGCAGGGCATTTGCTCCCAATCCGGCGAGCAATGCCTTGCGGGGGAAGCAGGGATGCTCATCCTCCTCGCTGCAAACGGAGACTATTTGTGACGACCGAAATCGAACTTGCTGCCATCGCAATGCTGGCAAACATGGGATGGAGCAGGATGCCTGCAACAGGATAGAGCACGCCTGCAGCAATTGGGATGAGCGCCAGGTTGTACAGAAACGCCCATGCAAAGTTCTGTCGGATTGTTCGCCGCAAGCGCCGCGAAAGAGCAAGAAGATGAACAATTGGCATCAGCTGCTCCCCGACGATTGTAACATCCGCGGCATGAACGGCGACGTCGCTTCCTGTGCCTAAGGCGATACTTGTATCTGCTTCGGCAAGAGCGGGCGCATCGTTGATTCCATCGCCCACCATGACAACAGCACCGTCGCTTTGCGTACGAAGAGAGCGAATGTACTCTTGCTTCTGATGCGGGAGCGCAGGAGCATAGACGTGCTCGATATCCAGCTCTGCAGCCAATTGCTCTGCCGACTGGCGACGGTCCCCACTGACAAGGTGCGTCGT
>JAOAEV010000037.1 GCA_026416585.1 Chlorobiota bacterium
TTCGATCCACCTGTCCCCGTCGCACTAATCGTCACGTTCTTGAATGTCACAAAATCCGCATTCAACAACCGAACCGTCGGCTCCCCACTTGTGGGCGATACCCCCGTCTCATTCAACGGCGCAGTCTGCGTCGTCCCTCCGCTGTGCTGGATGATCACCGACCCCGCTACGCTATTCTCCGATTGAAACACGATCGGACGGCTCTGCTGGTTCCCTGGCGGATTAGCAATGTACACATAACCCGTGTATGTCCCAGGACGAATGTTGAATGTTACCGCTCCCAACGTGCCACCTGCTGTCAATTGGTTCGCTGCAGAGATAACCGTGGGGAAATCAGGGTTAGTGCCTCCAATCGTGTACGTTCCACTCAGCGCTGCACCAAACAGCCGAACAGGCGAAGCATCATTTGAAGGCACTGGATCCGTTACTCCATTTGGATTTGATGTCCATGCTTGCACTTGAAGTGCACCCACTTGTGGGAAGTTAAACTGTCCCAGGTTCACCGTTGTCTGCTGACCAGAGGGAAGCGAGCCTGTCCACTGCACTGGAGTTTGTGTAACTCCGTTGACCGACCAGTTTACCGTAACACTGGAAATTGTATTTCCTCCATAATTTCGAATCACTGCTTGCACCGTATTGTTGCCCGGGGGGAAGGGCGGTGGTGATGATGTCGTTACATTTACAGCCCCTGCATCGTTATTTGCAATGATGTTGAGCGTGAAGTCACGAAAATCACCGTAGTTGTAATATGTTGTAGAGTTCCCCGCACATGGGTGATTTGCCGCAGAGTAGTACACATAATCTACATAGTACCAGTATCCAAACAACACCCGCATCCGCTTTGGACCCATGGATGCTCCGCTGGGAACGGTGAAAGAGCCGGAAGTAGACTGGTAGATGTACCAATAGGAGGTCATCTGCTCCCCTGCATCAAAGAAATCACCATCGTTGTTCCAATCAACCCAGATAAATAGGTAACCATCGTAGTAGGAACCGTAATAATTTCCTGCTGTACAGGACCACGATAGGGTCTGCCCTGCAGCTGCATTGAATGTGTGATTGGAGTTTGTTCCCGTACCTGTATAGGCAGCACCACAGTTTGGGTAAGAGGCTGAATTTGTCCATGTAGTGGAACCGCTCACCCCAAAGCTCATGATACTCATGCAACCATACGAAGAGGCATTCGGACTGCAGACATTCGAGCCTAATTGTGCCACAGCAGTGGGAACAATAACAAGCGTACAAATGATGCCGAGCCCACGGGCAAGCAACTGTTGTACCGACATCATGGCAACCCTACGGAAGTAGTGAAACATTATCCTGCGACCATTGCGGTTGCAGAAATGCATTGCAGTTGTATTTTGTTTCACCTGGTTGAAAACTTTTTTTCTTTTCCTGGTTGCTACTATTCCCCTGCTACAGAAGGTGATTTACCTGCTATCGGTGAGGACCCGTCGGAACTGAATGATGGCACGTTCAAGGTACGTCTCCCACAGTCGCTCGCGAACAACGCCTCTCGATTCTGACGCATGGTAGATCGTTCCATCACCAGCGTAGATACCAACATGGGACCTTCCCTTTGTTCCAGAGAATTGGAAGAACACTAAATCACCAGCGCTCAAGTTCTCCCGGGAAATCGCAATTCCGGCATACGATTGCTGAAGTGTCGAGCGCGGCAGAAGCACTCCCACCGCAGCAAACACGGCTTGCACGTATCCCGAGCAATCGTAGCACCGCTGGGTAGAGCCACCGCGACAGTATGGAGTCCCAACCAACTCTGCAGCAGCATCGAGCACCTGTTGCTGCAGCGGAGTTGCGCCCGACGTCACTGCTCGCTGCGTATAACGGACACTACTGGCGCAACCCGCCAATGCAAGCGCGATCACAATCAATGCAACAGCGCTACTGTTGGTCATCACTTGTGGCGAGAAGCTGCTCCATAGCACCACGAAGCTGGTAGAGTTGCCGCGCAATCTCTGCTTGATGTGCCACACGCGCATCATAGCGTCTGTTCGACTCGACAATTTCGGCAAGGTACCGCCAGCGTTCGGGTGGGATGATTGTCATACGCCGACTGACCGGACTGCTCTGCTCGATATTCGTTACCCAGTCAAGACCAAGCCGTTTTCGTGCCAGCTCGATGAATGAACGATACAAGGCGTTGGTGCCCTCATCGTTGAATTGCGAGGCAATTGTACCAAAAACTGGCATGTGTTCGAGCGACTGCGACCACAAACCATGGGAGCGCTGATACTGCTTACGCACATCACGCAATGCATCGAGTGCCCCGCGTTTATCGAACTTGTTAATGGCAATCAGATCGGCATAGTCAATCATGTCAATTTTCTCGAGCTGGGTAGCTGCACCATATTCAGGTGTCATGACGTAGAGCGATAGATCAGCAATCTCGGTCACCTGCGAGTCGCTCTGACCGATGCCAGCTGTTTCGACAACGATCAAATCGAGTCCTGCTGCTTTGAGCACCCAAATTGCCTGGCGGATGTAGGGGCTGAGCGCAACATTTGCCTGACGGGTAGCAAATGACCGCATGTACACACGCGGCGAAAAAGCTGCATTCATCCGAATGCGATCGCCCAATAGCGCACCACCCGTTTTGCGCTTCGAAGGATCAACAGACAAAATCCCCACTGTCCGATCGGGCGAGTCCTCCAAAAATCGCCGCACCAGCTCATCGGTCAGCGATGACTTCCCTGCGCCACCAGTACCAGTAATGCCAAGCACACACGATGGATGTGCGCGCCGCTGTGCAATCGTTTTCCAATCAATGGACGCATGTCCACGCTCCAGCTCAGAAATTGCTTGTGCGATAGCTTGCTTGTCTTGACTACTGACAGCATTGACCATCTCCTCTGGCGAAAAGGTCACAGGCGTTTCGACGTCGCTTTTTGCAAGCACCTCGTTGATCATTCCCTGCAAACCCATTGCACGACCGTCGTCCGGTGAATACACCCGCGTAATCCCGTAGCGATGGAGCTCGTCAATCTCGCTCGGGAGGATGGTGCCACCACCACCACCGAAGATGCGAATGTGTCCGCACCCACGTTCATGGAGCAGGTCATACATGTACGTAAAAAACTCCATGTGCCCACCCTGGTAGGATGTAACGGCAACCGCCTGCACGTCCTCTTCGATCGCACATTGAACAATTTCGGCAACCGAACGGTTGTGCCCAAGATGAATTACTTCTGCCCCACTTGCCTGCATGATGCGCCGCATAATGTTGATTGCTGCGTCATGACCATCAAATAACGAGGCTGCCGTTACTATCCGAACGCGATGCTGTGGACGATACGGTTCGACTGTCGGTGCCATAACTCTATAAGCACGATTACACGCAGTGCGAATTTCGGAAACATCTGGCGAACCGTGCGGGAACTTTCCATCGTTAGTTGCTGCTTAGACGACACAAACTCACAGTGGTATCAGTACCTATGGATGCTCCCGTCGTCGCGTTCTGGTTTCGGCGCGACCTACGACTGGACGACAACCGCGGCTTGCAGGCCGCACTGCACAGCGGCATGCCAGTGGTGCCTCTGTTTATCTTCGACCGGACTATCCTCGATAGGCTCAGCGATCGGAGTGACCGGAGAGTGGCATTTATTCACCAGTGCGTGTGCCGTTTATCCGAGCAGCTACGCTCGATCGGTAGCGACATCGTTGTTTTGAGTGGCACTCCACTCGAAGCATTCGCACAACTGGTTGAGCGCTTCCCCATCGCAGCAGTATATACCAACCGCGACTACGAACCAGCTACCCTCGAACGCGACCGGCTCGTCGAAGAGTTTTTACGTCAGCGTAGCATTGCGTTCCATACGTTCAAAGACCAGTGCATTTTCGAGTGTAGCGAGGTTGTCAAGCCCGACGGTTTGCCGTACACCGTGTACACACCGT
This sequence comes from Chlorobiota bacterium, assembly GCA_026416585.1. Lineage (GTDB taxonomy): Bacteria > Bacteroidota > Ignavibacteria > Kapaibacteriales > NICIL-2 > NICIL-2. The sequence goes on from JAOAEV010000037.1 coordinate 3,913, forward strand.
ACAGCAAAGCGTGGCGTGCACGTCTGACACCCGATGATTACGCCTCGTTCGATACGACCCCGCTGCTCGATCGATTCTGGCGTACCGAGCCACTGACGATACCCACACTCGAAGAAATCGGCTTTCACTCCATTGAGCCAGGAGTCCCTGCCATTCAACTCGACGCCAAACGACTGCATCAGTACTGCAAACTGCGTGACTACCCAGCACTCGATGCGACCTCACACGCCAGTGTTCATCTGCGCTTTGGGACCGTGAGCATACGTGCGCTGGTCCGCCATGCTCTCGATCTCGGTGCCGATGCATGGCTTGGAGAGCTTATCTGGCGCGAGTTTTTCATGATGATCTTGGCGAACTTTCCACACGTTGTCGAACAATCTTTTCACCCAGCCTACGATGCCATTACCTGGCGAAACGACGAAGAGGAATTCCAGCGCTGGTGTGAGGGACAAACTGGATATCCGCTTGTCGATGCGGGCATGCGTCAACTAAATGCCACCGGCACGATGCACAACCGTGTACGTATGGTCGTTGCATCGTTCTTGACCAAAGATTTGCTGATTGACTGGCGGTGGGGTGAAGCGTATTTTGCTGCCAAGCTGCTCGACTACGAACTTTCCAGTAACAACGGCAATTGGCAGTGGGCAGCCGGAACAGGTTGCGATGCTGCACCATACTTCCGCGTGTTCAATCCCCTGCTGCAACAAGTGAAATTTGATCCCACAGGCGAGTACGTCCGCCGTTGGATTCCTGAGCTTGGGACACCCGATTATCCCACACCGATGGTCGAACATCCCACAGCAAAAGAGCGTGCCATCGCTGCATATCGCGCAGCACTGGACATACACGGCAAGGGCATGCGCTGAGCGTCACTCTTCGACTTCTTCCCACTGCCGCTCATTGAAAATGAGCTGGCGACACAACTCTCGACCATGTGCATCAATGGTATAGAGAGGAACAATCTTTGAGGCATGCACTATCGCCAGATCGAGTCCCGCCTCGACGGCATAGTGCAAGAACACGGAGTTGAGAATGTGCCGAATCCCCGGCGACAGTCCGAACGAGCAATTACTAATGCCCAATATTGTCGCAGCACGCGGCATATGCTCTTTGATGTGGCGAATTGCCTCAAGCGTAGCAATTGCACTGCGACGCAAATCTTCTTGGCCCGAACCAAGCGGGAACGTCAAAGGGTCAAAGATCAAATCCTCTTCCCGCAAACCATGAAACTCGACTGCATGATTGCGAATGCGCTGTGCAATGGCGATTTTTTTCTCGGTCGTGTATGCTTGTCCTTCCTCATCGATCGAGAGAGCGATGACTGCTGCGCCGAAGCGCTTTGCAAGCTGCAGAATAGCATCGGCTTTGCGCGTTCCGTCTTCGAAGTTGATCGAGTTGATAATCGCACGCCCCCCATAGAGTTTTAGCGCAGTTTCCAGCACTGCAACCTCGGTCGAGTCGAACATCAGCGGAATGGTTACCATTGTTCGGAAACGACGGATTACTTCCTCCATATCGCGGCATTCGTCTCTCCCGACATAAGCGACGCAGACATCGAGAATGTGTGCTCCCTCACGAATCTGCTCCTTCGCCATTTCAACCATTGCATCGTAGTGGTTCGTCAGAAGAAGCTGACGAAACTGCTTTGAGCCATTGGCATTGCAGCGCTCGCCAACCAGAACGGGTGGATTGTCTATGTGTAGCGGGACACTCGCGTAGAGCGAGCTGACACTGGGTGCAAATTCGACGCGGCGCTGGCGAAGCTGCTCGCGCTGGTGCACGTCGGCTCGCGCATTGTACTCGTTGAGCCAGCTGGCAAGCACGCGAATGTGTTCATGCGTTGTACCGCAGCACCCCCCGATAATGCGTACGCTGAATTCCTCCACGTAGCGCTGCATCCAGCGGAGCAGCTCATCAGGCATTAGGTGGTAGTGTGCCCGCCCACCGATGTTTTCCGGCAGACCGGCATTCGGCATCACAAACACAGGTTTTGGTGACGACTGTGCAAGGTAGCGGACGTGCTCTTCCATTTCCTGCGGACCGGTCGCACAATTCATGCCGAATGCCACGATGCTGCGGTAGGGTTCGAATGTCGTCAGGGCAGCAGCGATATCCGTGCCCATCAGCATTGTCCCTGTCGTTTCGATTGTGACACTGACAATAATCGGCACTGCATGGGCGCGCCAGTCAATCGGTGTCGAGGCTCGCCACTCGTCGATTGCTCGTTCGGCACCGGCAAGCGCAGCCTTAACCTGGAGCGGATCCTGGCATGTTTCAATGCAGAGTAAATCAGCCCCACCATCAATCAACCCCCGAGCCTGAACGTAGAACGCTTCTTCTGCTTCGTCGAACTCGATATGACCGAGCGATGGCAGTTTCGTACCTGGACCCATTGAACCAGCAACAAATCGCCGACGCTCTGCTGTACAGTAGCGATCAGCAGCAGAACGTGCAAGTTCAGCAGCTGCGCGTGACAGTTCGTAGGAACGGTCAGCGATTCCATATTCTGCCAGCACAATCGCTGATGATCCGAAGGAATTTGTTTCGATGACGTCAGCACCGGCATCGAGATACGTAGAGTGAATGTGGGCTATCACGTCTGGACGCGTCACACAGAGCAGTTCATTGCACCCCTCGTACTGCGCGCCGCCAAAATCGCTGGTGCAAAGGTTGTAGCGTTGAATCGTTGTGCCCATCGCACCATCGAAAAGAATAACACGCTCGGCAAGCGCTGCCAGAAAGGGACTATTGCTCATCAGAAGAGAAGCGAACGGTTCTGCTAATTGCAAGTTACGCTCCACACAAACGGATGGACGTGGGCATTACTACCCTGCGTACTGCGTGACACACATGTTATACCACGAGCTCGTCTCGGAATTTTTCGCCCATTGCGCGTCATTCTAAACTCAGCTCAGGAGCATCAAACAAGTTCAGCATATTAACTGGCAGGATGAAATACTGCAACACGCTCAGGGAGGTGTTCAGCAGGAGAGACAATGTAGCACCTTCCCCCATTACATGTTAATCTCTTTAGGAGTCGCGTAATGCTCCACTCGAGCACAGGCTCGGCGCAGACTGTGCCACTGCATCGCATGCACGTTAAGTACAGCAATTGCACAGGTCGGCAGCGGTGCGTATGGCTCTCCAGTAAGATCAACGAGTACATCGCTGAGCGACGGATTATGCCCAACAAGAGCAACGGTCCGCCACGCAGGATCGAGCGCCCACACAACTGCTCGTACCGTGTCGAGAGACGGCAAATACAACGCTTGGTCGTACTCGATCGGCAATGAGGCATCACCCCACGCTTTGGCAATAATTTCTGCCGTTTGTCGGGTTCGTCGCGAGGGACTCGCGACCATGCAATCAATCGACGACACTATCGCTCGGAGCCATTGCCCCATCCGCTCCGCATCGCGGCAGCCACGTTGGGTGAGTTCTCGTTCGAAGTCCGAAGCATTTTCTTCGTCGGAAGAGACAGCTTTAGCATGACGAATGAGAATCAATCGTTTCATTGTATGCGCATCCCGATACTGAAGTAACCAAGCGCCGGTCCAATCGTCATGTGCGACGGAGTACCGCGGAAGTAGAATGCTCGACCGACTGAAAATCGTGCTGGTCCAATTGGCGTATCAAATGCAAGTGACACGCCGACGCCATGTTTGAGATTGTCGAGTTTGATTGCTTGTACCTGTTGCCAGACAGCACCAAGATCGTAGCGAGCTGACAGATATGTGGGGAACACGATATCCCACGGCATTCGGAACCGATATTCGAATTGCCCAAGGAGCAATTGCCCCCCTCGTTCTTCTTCCTCGCGCATGCCATAAAAAAGGTCCTCCCCGCCGAGATTGAATGATTCCGGTAGTGGAAGCGTTGAAGATCCGATACCGAATCGCACTGACCATCGAAGCACGTGCCCGGGGATCATCGAGTTCGTCATGCGCACGACCGCATCAGTTTTGAAAAACTGCAGCCAACTTGGTCGGTCGAGTACTGTTCGCTCGATTGATAGCCGGACATAGCGCCCACTGGTGGGAAAATCAGCACGGTCTTCGTCATCGAGTGTGGTACTCCACCCGAGCGCAAGCAGTGGCACAAATGCACGGGAGGTAGAGAAATCACCAAGTCGAAACCCGCGTTGGTATTCGTAGCGGAGAGAGATAGCAACTTTACCGAGCGTTTCAACATTACTGCCCACGGAAACACGAATCCCGAACCGTTGCTCAATACGTTCACCATCACGAAAACGCTCATAACGATTCGGCGGCAAATCGGTCCGTGGACGATAGAGGTAGATGTTGCGTGAGTCCCAGTATGATTCAGCATTCGCTGTCCAGTAACTTTCAAGGATGCGCGGTACATCAGCCCGGAACGACACAATGCTGTTACGTCCACCACCACCGAGCCGGAGCGCAGCACGAACACCAGTGGATGCAATGTTGAGGTCAGCAATCTCGATAGTCGGTTGTGCATTCCGTTCGTTATCTGTTCGCCCACCAATGCGGAGAACTTGGCTGCCACGCTCACGCACCTGAACGGTAAGTGCCACAGCATCATTGTTCGGATCGAGGTAGCGCATCGAAAGCGATACGCTACTAAATAAATCCATCGCCAGCAGCCGTTCCCAGCTTTCCAGGAGCGCAGCAGTACGAATTGGCACACTCCGCTCAACAGCTAACTCGCGGCGGAGCGTGATATCGGTGGTGCTGCGATTACCGATAAGCTCAACTGCAACCAACCGACCGCTGTCGAGTGCGACCTCAAGAATGCCCCGAGCCGTATCGAACACACATCGCAATCGTGCCATCGCTAAACCATTGTTTCGAAGCTGAGTGTGCATAGCCGCGACCAGCGAATCAGCGAGCCGTTGTGTCCAATAGCGTTCGACAAGCGGTTGCAACACACCGCTGAGAAATTGATCAGTAGCATTGACCGTCACGATACGCCGACTCACAAGTGGTTCTATCGTAATGTCGTCGCCGGAATCATTTCTGCGACAGACAACTGCACCATACAACGCTATTCCCTGGAGTACTGCAGCAGTGTGTTGCAATTTATGCATGCGTACTTCTTTCGAGGCATCAGCTAACGCACTTGATGCCCATGCAGTACCAAGACGATCACCAAGCACGCGGAGAATCAACGCTTGTTGGCGGCGTTCCAGTTCGGCCCGTAGCTGACTGGCAGCACGTTCTGCCGCACGCTGTCCACTGGCAACGAGCGAATCAAACTTTGAAAAGTCTAACGTACTGTGGTCGCCTAAGTCTGGTGTAATTGTCAGCCATGCGTCGCTTGTTGCTGCTGTATTAAACCGCTGCATCATCAGTGTGACAACTTGGTCGGCGATATTCCACGGTTTATCGAGTGCTGATTGGGGCAGCAGCGGCGATGTCGTGTTGACGGCAACCACAAAATCGGGTCGAAACTCCGTACGCGCAATTTCAACGGGAATGTTTGCCAACAGTCCGCCATCAGCAAGCACAAACGTATCCTGCCGCACGGGCATGTACTGGAGGGGGAACGTACTGCTCGCGCGCACGGCTGTGGCAATACTGCCTGATCGCAGTACAACGGTGTTGCCACGCACCAGATCTGTCGCGACAGCACGAAATGGAACACGAAAGCGGTCGAAGTCACCATCGCACTGATATGGCGCTCGCCAGAACAGTTCCGCCAGCAGCATTTCCAGGCGTTGCCCTGTACTTATTGCTTCAGGGACAACTGGACGGAAATTGTCCATACGTACAGTCAGTACTGTACGGTCATACTCCGCTTTTTGGTCGAGGAATAAATCACCCCGCGAGCGCTCGTCCCCGATTCTAAACAGTTCTTGCCAGTGAATATGGCGCACCAGCGAGTCAATATCATCGGCAGAATATCCAGCACACCAGAGCGCACCGATTACCGCACCAATGCTTGTCCCCACGACTGCGGTAGGATAGAGTCGCTCTCGTTCGAGCACGCGCAACACACCAATTTGCGCAAGTCCGCGTGCACCCCCTCCACTGAGGACAAGAACCCACCGTGGACGTGGCAGTGAGTGGTCGTCGAGCACAATCGTTCTACCCACATCGCTCTCAGCGGCTGTTGCCCATCCGGCAACTGCCATCGCAACAGTCCAGGCTACTGTGTTAGTGACGTGCTTCATATGCCTGGCGCATACCGAGCAGCAACGGGAGCATTGCATCTTCGTATGCGCGCCGGCTGCCAAGTGCCAGCGCGACAAGTTCCTCAGAGCCTTCGTGCGTGAAGATGTCCCGCCCTGGCGGCATCTCGATTGCAGCAATAATCTGCTGGGCAACCTCAGATGCACTCATCATGCGCTGTAAGGGAGCACGGGGAATGTTTCGCTCCTGCGCAATGATGCGAGACCGCGCAATTCCTTCTGCAAAGAGTTCGCTAATAGGCGCACTATCTGTCACCTGTGCCCATTCGGTTTGAACGCCTGATGGACACACTACTGTTGCTTCGACACCTGTTTCGACCAGTTCAGTGCGCAACGCTGCGATAAATCCAATGGCTGCATGCTTAGCTGCAACATACGCAGCATTGTAAGGATAGGCGATTTTTCCCACAATGCTTGAGATTGCGATGATATGCCCACGTCGTTGCGCTTTCATCACCGGCAGTGCCGGTCGAAGCAGATACCACAGTTGATATACGTTCAGCGCGAACATCGAGTGGATGTGTTCTGTTGAAGTATCTTCGACCGCAGCACAGTGTCCGCGCCCAGCGTTAGCAACAACGACATCGAGACGCCCGCCAAACGTTTTGATCGTTTGCTCGATAAAATTGGCAGCTTGCTCTTCGATGGAAACATCGGCAACGACATCAAGTACGTCTGCACCATGGGACCGTACACGCGCAGCGATCTCCGCCAATCGTCCAGGACGGCGGGCACACAAAGCAAGACGTACTCGCCGCTCGGCAAGCTGTTCAGCGAGCGCAGCACCAATACCCGACGAAGCACCAGTAATAGCGACAACAGTTTCGGGACCGAGCGAGATTGAATTATTCATCGTGATAGAGCTACGGTATCGAACATATTTGATACGCGGGGATGTGCTTAGCTGATGATGCGAAAATCACAATAGCGACCGGATGGCTGGTGCCATTCTATGCATGCACTTTCGACAACTGCTCGCGGTGGTCCTTGTTGGCACGCAACAAAGAACCGCTCAACTGCATCGCGTGAACCTTCGACGTCAGCAATAACTCTTGTGCCATCGGTAGCGTTCCCCACAGTTCCAACAAGTCCCAACTGCTGCGCCAGACGCAACGCGAACATGCGGTAGCCAACTCCTTGCACCCGTCCGCTCACAACGATTTTGGCAGCGACGAGCTGTTCCATATTACTTGGCAATGATGACGACCTCTGTTCGACGATTAAGCGAGCGACCAAACTCGGTCGTATTATCGGCGATGGGACGCATATCACCATAACCGACTGTTTGGATGCGGAGGGATGCGATACCCTTCTTTTTGACTAAGTATTCTTTGACGCTCTCTGCGCGCGCTTGTGACAGCCGTAGATTGAACCATTTTGCGCCGCGATTATCAGTGTGCCCTTCGACACGGACGACCACATGCGGATTGTTTTTCATGAATTGGGCAAGTACCTCCAGTTCAGGGACGTGTTCGGGAAGCTCCGCGCTGGCGGTCTCAAAGAGCAAGTTTTCAATGATGAGTTTACGCCCCAATTCAACGACAGGGATCGTCTTGCGTACCAGCTCTTGTCGGCGCTGATTGAGAATGGCGACGTTAATTGAATCAGGAATTGCCGGCAAATCAGTTCGATACGTAATCGAGAATAGATTGGTCAGCTGCGTCGAGTACGCGTTCAAGATGCGTGCGAACGATTGTCCAATGTCAAACAGCACACCGCGCGTTGCCTTGGCAATTGTGTCGTACTGGGTCAGTACAATCGGTGCGATACAAAACGTACGCAGGCTTGCACGCTGGAGCATTTCAATCGCCGATTGAGTGGTCAGATCGGTTCGTCCGTTGCCATGCTCCCCCGCTTGGTGATATGGTGCATCGGTAATGAGGATTGCAACACGATTGGCCGATGGACGGAAGTCGAGCTTTGCCGCTTGGCGCAGTGCTTCGAGCGCGTTTTCTTTTTCGTCAAAACCGCCCCACGCACGCACGCGCGAAACCCAACCGATGAATTCATTGACGTCGCTTGTGAACGGATAGACTTTTTCGATAACATCGGAAAACAGCACTAATGCAAGCCGATAATCGATACCACGTGCGAGCAAGCTGCGCACGAATTGGGCAATGTTGTCCCGAACCGCATTGATATGCACCTGCATTGTTGCTGTCACATCGAGCACAACAACAATGTCCACAGGAACCCGCTCTTTGACGCTCAGTTTTGCAACTGAGAGCACCTGTTTTTCAGCGCCGTTTTCGACTACAATCACATCGTTAGTACGAAGTGTGTCGAGCGGGTCTCCGTTGGCATCAACAGCTTCGACGATCAGATTGATCTCTGGGTAGTACTTAATGTCAACATTCTGAATCGTCAAATGTATGCGTTCGCTCTTAGGGCGAAGTTGCGTTTGGATCAGCAGCTGCTGAGGCTGAAGAGAATCACTTTCATTGCCACCGGTGCCTGCAACTGTGTGCTGCGATCCTGCGACAACGAGCAGCATCGCAACACTGAGTGCACGCGCAGCCGAATCAAACCACGCAGCAACGTTCATCGAACGAGGGCTACTGAAGGATTGACGGAAATTGTAGGCAACAACAAAACTACGGCTTTTGTACAATAGTAGCGATGTCTATCAAACCTAATCGAGGCATGAGATGCATGCCCCGACACCGTCGTCTCGACATCAGCATAATTCTGATGTGGTCTTCACCGGATCGTCAACCGTAGAACCGGCGAGATCATGAAGAAGTTTTTGATTTCCCACGGGCGTGGTTCCGATCGAAGTGGCGTCGCGTACTTTCCTTCCAAGTAAAGCCATTCGCCAATCAGAGGCACATATGCACGGGCAAACAACATTTGGTTGGCATACTGTACTGCCACACCAAACGGAAATGTTGATTGGCTACGATACTCAATTCGCGCATAGAGCCAATCAGCAGCTGTGGTCGGATGATACAGCTGCAATCCAGCAACATTGCGAACAAAGGTCGTATCTCCTGTTTCCGCATTGCGACGGTAGGCCCACTCTTGGACTTCTGTATAGCAAACGCCTAAATCGAATCGGAAAAAGTTCTCTGGCCGTTTTGGATCGAGCCACCAGTTGTAGAACAGTGCAACGTTGCCCGTTGTTCGCAAAACTGGTACCACAACCGATGGATCTACTCCAGTGGTTCGCCGTAATTCTGCTTGACGCTGCAGCGATGGCGTATATGTCGCCCACGTGTTTTTTTCTACGGCACCAGCCGTGTCTGGACCAGTAATTGGAAATTCAATGTTGAAGCTCAAACCAAACTGTGGATGAAATGGTGCATTGACATCTAATCCAATGGAGGCTTTTCCAGGATTGGCATTGAGCTGTCGTGCAGGCAAGAAACTGAGTAGGCGGTTGTCCAAGCCACCACGCAACCGGTAAACACCTCCCAAGCGAAAGTTGATCAGATATGGAATTGGCTTACTGCTGACTGGATCGGTGTTTTCGTAAAGTGGACGCTGCAAGATCACACGCGACTCACCGGCAGACCAAAAGTGGTAACCAACATTATCGGTGCCAAGGATCGAGCGAATCCAGAACCCTGTTCCACCGATCTTGAGAGATTGTTCGAATGCAGAAACCGAAATCGAATGCGCCACATCCGTCGGGAGCATAAAATCAGTGATGACACGATATTGACGCTCTGTTGGCGGTGTTTCCGGTGGTATCTCACGGTAGCAGTATGGTCGCTGTGGGTCGCTGAGTGTTCCAGCAAGTTTGCGCATATACGCATCAACTTCGGACGCGACAAAGTATTCTTCTCCGCATTCGACAAGCAAAATCGTATAGTAGTCATTCGGGTCGCTTTTCGGTGCCGCCGTAATGACGATGTTCTGCATATCGAGTTTGTCTTTGTCTCGACCGTAGAGAATGAACGTCTGCCGAATCTGAAGCTGTAGGTTCGGCTCGCACACGCGCCACCGTGGGAAGTAACGTACGATCTCTGGGTCTATCGTCTTGAGCGCGTGCATAATCGAATCACGTTCGGGGTCCTGGGCACGTAGGTTGAATACCGACACCAATGCTCCAAGCGCAACCAGTAGTGCGAGTGTTCGTTTCATCGGCTCTCAGCTCGTGTTTGAATCAGAAGTTGTAGATCACGCGCAATGTCGGGACAAAGACGCTGGCGTTTTCCCACTGGTGGGGATCACGCAAAAGCGGTGCGAAATACTGTCCATCGAAGCGCAAGCCAATCTGCTGCGTAATCGGGATAAGCAACCATGCCTGCGCGAAGATTGCATCGTCGAAGTACTGCAGCCCAATGCCGTAGGGCGTCGTTACACGTGTTGCCATGAAGTCAATACGCGCTGACACGCCGCCAATATACCGAGTATTCGTGCGGAACCATCTGTCAATTGTAAATGACGTGTCGCGTCTGACCACACCACGGTTATCAATGAGTTGTTCTCGACCAGTTCCCCTATTTTGTTCCCAAATCTCACGTGAATACACTGCTCCTCCTATCCGGAAGCGGAAAAAGTTTCCGCTATCAATTGCGATGGCAAAGGAATAGTGCACCTGCGCTGCAAAACGGATGAGATAATCGTTTGCTCGCGAATAACTCTCGCTCTGAATAAGCGTATCGAGTCCTACCCGGCGGCGCTGAACCGATCCCCCTTGCTCAAGAACATGTTGGTGATCGGATTTCCGCGCATCACCGAATACGTAGCTCATCGCCACGTTGAACACTCCCGTGTTCGCATTGGTGATCTTGAGTGGGAAATCGAACATACCATTGATGCCCCAGCCCGCGTAGGTCATCGTACGCTGGATACCGAATGTGTTGGCGACTGAGGACCATCCGCTCGTTGGAAGCACGACACCGAGGCGATTGGAACCCCACAGGGCATTGAGAGTGACCCGATCGCTGAAAAACGACGGATAATTGATCGTCTCAAGACCATAGCGCAGCTCCACACCGTACTTGGGCAGCGAGCGGTTGTACACATATCCCTCACTAACAGCGCTTGGGTCGTTCGGCGTATAGTCACGATAGCTGATGAGATCTGGACCCACCATCAGCTCCCGGCTGCGGAGGTAGTTCATTGGTTGTCCATCGGTCGTGCGGACATAAGTGGAAACCTCGTCCTCGGCGACAGCAATGCTTATGCCGTAGAGTTTCGGGATAAACTGCTCATCACCCAAGCCCTGCGCTTCGGCAGTGACGTTGATACCTTCCGCTTCACTTTGCTGGATCACGAAGTTGTAGAGGTACTCATAGAGCGTTTTGGCAGGCGAGCCCGCTGGCGCCGCGCTCTGCCGAAGTTGCGTGTACGTGTAGATGTCTCGGGGCGAAGCCAGTACGTTCGCCAGCACACGGCTTTCACTGTTGGAGGTGAGCAGTGCAATCACTTTGAAATCTTTCCCAGCCACATAGCGTGTCGTTACTACATACGCACGCTTGAAGGTGTTGCACTCCCATTGTTTGCGAGCGACGGCATACTTTGCGTAGTCTATACACTCGCCGCGGAGGATCCGCTTGATTTCTTCGTCATCTTGCAAGGCACTCAAATCGGCGGCACAACCGAGTTCAGCGACTTTGTCATCTATTTGCGTTTGCCGCGCAGGGCTACACGCTTTCGCTGTTTCAGTGATAACCGGTTCAGGATTGAGTAGCTGAGTAACGCCTTTCATCGTCTCGGCGTCGAGCTGGAAAATCGAGACATTGCCGTAGCGGTAGTTTTTGAACTTGCTCATTATCGAGCGCAATTGCGCGTCGCTGGTTTGTGCTCTTGTTGGTGTAATTGTCACCACAAGCAGCAGTACGCTCCCAACGATCGCGTAAATCGAGTGCGCCAACGCACGTTTCATGCAGTCGGTCCTCCAGTGAATTGGCATTGATATCAGTATGTAATCGGCACATTGATAACGGCTTTACCGTCGGTCGAAACCTCTCCGTTGCACTTATTTTTGGCTTTAGCGGAGATGATCAGTGTCACATTACCTTCAACTTTGCCGCGTCGCAGCGGCGGGCCATCGAGTCGCAAGTCAACTTCATATCCACCAGCAGCAGCACGCGGATTTTGTGCCGTAACCTTATAACCTGCGATATCGGCTTTCTGCACGATCACCTTAAAATCAAAGATATCGTTCGGTCCTGCTTTGGCACCACCGACATCTACAATTGGTGGCAAAATCTTCACATTCTTAACAACAACGACTGGTACACGGGGATCGACAATCTGATCAAATTTGACATCAGTCGTGACAATCTTCGGCGGACGCTGCTTTGGCGTACCTTGCAGCGGTCCGCTTGGCAGCAGGGACACACGCTCTTTAGTCTCGGGGTCTTCCCAGAGGATATCAACCGAAACTGAGTTTGCACCGCAGGGAATCTCTCGGCGATATTGCAAGCCCCGAACAGGTTGAGACTGTTCATTGCCGATAACAGCGTTGATCAGGTACTGCCCTGCAGAGATCTTCTTTCCATCGGCAGGAACAGGTAAAATTTCCACCTCCGAACCGAAATAACAGTTCTCGACATTGGCACGGACATCATCGAGATTTTCCAGTTTACTCTCGAACGATTTAAGCGCAATTGTTTTTTCTGTTGTTTTGCCGATGCGGTTCACATGTGTAATGACTAGCTCGTAGTCACCTGCAGGTACGCTTTGCTCAATGACGATTTTGTAATTGCGCGGCTGCGCAGTCGGATCGCTTGATGCAGAGGCTTGCTGTGCCGGTCCGACATCAATGACTTTGACTGGCAACGTAGGATTAGAACGAACCGTCGGTAGCTTCGCTGGATCGTATGGGCTCGCCGTCACCGGAATTTCCACGCGCGGAAGCCGATCAAAAATGTACTTGGCTTCCGGCGCATACACTACAGGATCCGATGGCGGCGGGATGTTCGGCTTGACCACACGCACGTTGATCGCATACGAAGCCCGATTCTGATCGAAGAATGCCGAAGCACCCGGTGCCAGCAACTTTGCGATATAGCTATACAGCTCCAATCGGCGAATTCGCTCTTGCGCTTTCGGGTCGTCTGCTGCAGACTCATCCTTGACACGATTGATTGCCGCTTGAATCTGCTCGTCGAATTCATCAACGGTGACCTTCCCGAGCACTAAATCATCGGACGATGGAATTGGTACTCCGCTGAGCTGCTCGACAATGTTCTTCTTGACCTGGACAAGATCCTTGACTTTGAGCTGGACAGTGCCGATATTGACTTTTTCTTCGAGTGGTACTTCTGTTGGCGGCACATCGCTCCGAACACCGAGAATCCGATTAGTTCGTGAGGCGAAGCGAAGCTTGTACCAACCCGGCTGTGCTGACGGCTGGAATCGCACAAGGAAGAAGCGCTTTTTGTATCGCCCCCCGTTGTTTTGGGCTTCAATGTCTGTCCGATCCTGCGAGTAGATAAATGCTGAGTCAGCTGCGTTTGGCGGTGCGAACCGCCGTGGCTCACCAATCTGGAGTGTAGGTTTGTATGCAGGACGACGATAGTCCGTTACTTCTTCCACTTGTAGCTCCAATCGCTGGAGCGCAAGCAACTTCCATCGAGCGCCATCAACCGGATCGCCAAATTCTTGTCCTTCGGAGAACTTGCTGAAGTCAATGCGCAATTTGCGGAGCGTGTCGTCTGATGGAAATAGCGGTGCGCGGTCCGGAACGTTGCTCGGATGATAAAAAATCTGATAGTCCAGCTCCTGCACATTTGCCAGCTTGATTAGGTTACGCATTTTTTCGGCGGCTTCTTTCGGGTCGAGTCCTTCGAGCTTATCCGCAGTGCTGACATCTGTGACACCCACGATAACTTCGTAAAGCCGATCTTGTTTGATCTGAGGCCCTCCAGCAACTTTCATCGAGGCATCCTGGAGCGTAATTTCATCCTGCGGTCGCGTGCTGATGCTCTCGGTACCAGCACCCGTCTGGAGCTGCGAGAGAATACTCTCGACAATTTTCATGGATTCTTTTTGCTTCTGGATCAGGTGCTCTTCAGCTTCATCGCGCTCGACGATGATGATCAGAAGCTCCAAAATGACCGCTAGGTAAAGTACGAAATAAACCTTACCCGCACCGCCTTTGGCCATGGCGCGTACCTTTCAAATGTGGACGATAGTAGATCGCTGGATATCTAGATCGCACCGCCGACGAATCGAACGACCTATCGTTTCGGATCGACTTTCGGCTCTGTAGCGTGGTCGTTTGCCTTTTCGGAGGCATCCGCTTTCACTGCGGCAGAATTTTCGGTTGATGCAGCACTCTGCTCGAGCTTAGCTTGCTTTGCATCATGTTTGAGTGAGCAGCTGCTCTTCTTAGCTGATGCTTTTGACATGCAGCACGATGCTTTTTCTTTGCCAACACATTTACCGTCAGGACCACATGCCAATACAGTCGCCCATGTACCCAGCAATACCATGATTGCTAGTGCAACAAGACGTTTCATTATTTCTCCAAGCAGATAGTGGACAAATACGATGCAAATATAGCAGCTCTATGTTGAATAATCAAATGCTGGAGCGATGTTTACGAACAACCTGTCGTCGTACCACAGTCTTCACAGACAGTGCACGAGCCATTGCGTTTGACACGCATCGACCCGCATGATGTGCATTGCTCACCGGTATAGCCTTGTGCTTTAGCTTGTTGGACCACAACATATTGTTCATCAGCATTTGCCGACTGCGCAGAAATGCTTACTTGTGCTGGTTGGGGCGCTACCGGCGCGCTCAGTGGTGCACCTGCAACTGATTTGACTACTGCTTCGGGTGGTACTTCGTCAACGGCTTTGACATGAACAAAGTCCGTCCGATTGAGATAATCGTAACCGATCGAACGAAACACAAAATCAAGAACACTTGTGGCATACTTGATCGCCTCGTGACCCTGCACCGGTCCAGATGGCTCAAATCGTGTAAACGTGAATGTGTCCACAAGCTCTTCCAACGGCATACCGTACTGCAGAGCTTTTGATGCCAGAACTGCAAAGCAATTCATCAAGCCCTTGAACGAGGCGCCCTCCTTATACATGTCGATAAATATTTCGCCGAGCGTGCCATCTTCGTATTCGCCTGTGCGAACAAACACCTTATGTCCACCCACATAAGCTTCACGGATAATACCCTTCCGCTTTTTCGGCAACCGACGGCGTTCGGTACGATGATAGACACGCTCGACGATCCGTTCCTGCACGTACTGAGGTCCTTTGGTTTCATCGAGTGTTTCTTGGTCGCCAAGCAGAACAATCTCGTCAAGATCATCATCGGCAGCAACGTTGAGCGGCTGTGACAGTTTCGAGCCGTCACGATAAAGCGCGATCGCCTTCAGCCCAAGCTTCCACGACGCTACATGCACGGTGTGAATATCCTCGATAGTCGCTTCAGCAGGCATGTTGATTGTTTTCGATATTGCACCGGAAATAAATGGTTGCGCCGCTGCCATCATGCGCACATGTGCCATGTAGGAGATGTAACGCTGACCACGTTTACCGCACTTATTGGCACAATCGAATATCGACAGGTGTTCAGGTTTCAGATGTGGTGCGCCTTCGATCATCATCGTGCCACAGACATAGTCGTTAGCACGTTCGATTTCCTCTTTCGTAAAGCCAAGCGCTGATAGCATGTCAAAGGAGGGATCATCGAGTTGCTCTGTGCTAAAACCAAGAACACGTGTGCAGAACTCCTCGCCGAGCGTCCACTTGTTGAAGGCAAAACGGATATCGAACACTGTGTCAAGTTGCGCCTCGATACGCGCGATTGCATCATCGGTAAAGCCCTTTTCTTTCAGCCGCGCACGATTGATCGTCGAGCAACCAACGAGCGTTCCGTGTCCTTTGCAATAGCGTTCAATATCGTCGATCTGTTCGGGTGTGTAGCCGAGCCGCTTGAGCGCCTTTGGCACCGATTGGTTGACGATCTTGAAATATCCACCACCGGCAAGTTTTTTGAACTTGACGATAGCAAAGTCTGGCTCGATACCGGTTGTATCACAGTCCATCAGCAATCCAATTGTGCCGGTCGGTGCGATGACAGTTACCTGCGCATTGCGATAGCCATACTGCTCACCGAGTTCAAGGGCACGATCCCATGCAGCGCGCGCAGCAGCAACAAGCTCTTTATCCGGACACATGCTGCCATCAAGCCCCATCGGCGGAATCGAAAGTCCCTCGTATTCATGTAGTGGCGCGTTATACGCTGCACGGCGATGATTGTGAATCACTCGAAGCATCGCATCACGATTTGCCGGGAAACGTGGGAACGGTTCCAGCTCACGTGCCATTTCGGCGCTGGTTGCATATGCCTGACCAGTCATCAGCGCGGTAATGGCACCGCAGTATGCCAGCGCTTCAGGTGAATCGTATGGAATACCAAGCACCATCAACACCGTCCCCAAGTTGGCATAGCCAAGTCCAAGGGTACGGTAGTCATAGCTCTTCTGAGCAATCGAGCGCGAGGGAAACTGCGCCATCAACACGCTGATTTCCAGTACCATAGTCCAGAGCCGCACAGCGTGGCGGAAATCCTCGACGCGGAATGTACCTGTTTCCTCATCGAGAAAATGTGCCAAGTTGAGCGATGCCAAATTGCATGCTGTATCGTCGAGAAACATGTACTCCGAACAGGGGTTGGATGCGTTAATGCGCCCGTCGTTCGGACACGTGTGCCACTCATTGATGGTTGTATCGAACTGCAAGCCAGGATCTGCGCATTTCCATGCGCTGCGGTTGATTTTCTCCCACAGCTCACGCGCGCGGACGGTACGCGCAATCTCCCCAGTGGTTCGCCACCGCATATGCCATGGACGATCAGCTAACACTGCTTCCATAAACTCGTTGGTCACGCGCACTGAATTGTTCGAGTTTTGCCCAGATACAGTGATGTATGCCTCGCCTTCGTAGTGGGTATCGAACACATCCAGATCAATGTCCGTGATACCTTGCCGCACAAGAGCAAGTGTTCGCTCGATATATGTGCGCGGCACGCCACGATGGAGCGCCCGTCGAACCAGCGTTCGCAGTCGTGGATTGGTTGCGTAGTCAGCACCACCAGCAGCTGCTTCGTTAGCAATTGCTTGTAAGAACGTTTTGTTGATACGCGAACCAGTTACCAAGTCAGCAACTTTCTCTTCTTCCTTGGCTTTCCACTCGATAAAGCTTTCGACGTCGGGATGGTCAATGTTGACAATGACCATCTTGGCAGCACGGCGAGTTGTTCCACCAGATTTGATCGCTCCAGCTGCGCGGTCGAAGACCTTCAAAAAACTCATCAACCCAGATGACACACCACCTCCCGACAGACGCTCCCCTTTCGCGCGCAAATTCGAGAAATTGGTTCCTGTGCCCGAGCCGTACTTGAAAATCCGCGCCTCGCGTGTAACTAAATCGAAGATACCACCTTCGTTGACTAAATCATCAGCGACGCTTTGGATGAAACATGCGTGCGGTTGTGGGCGTGTGTAGGCATCAGTCGAGGCACACAGATCACCTGTTTCAGGCTCGACGTAGTAATGCCCTTGCGGCGATCCAGTGATGCCATATGCCCACGCCAAGCCGGTGTTGAACCACTGTGGTGAATTCGGCGCTGCCATTTGTGCTAAGAGCATGTACGCAAGCTCATCGTAAAATATCTGCGCATCCTCGTCCGTGTCGAAGTAGCCGTAACGCTTACCCCAATCGGTCCAACACCCTGCCAGACGATGCACCACTTGTTTGATGGAGCGCTCGCTCCCAAGAACTGGCTTACCGGCAGCATCGAGCAGCGGTTTGCCGTCTTGGTCGTACTGTGGCACACCTGCTTTGCGGAAATATTTCTGCGCTAAAATGTCGGTAGCAACCTGCGACCAATGCACAGGTACTTCTATATTGTCCATCTGGAATACAATCGAGCCGTCAGGATTGCGTAACACCGACGACCGCGTTGTGTACTCGAACATGTCGTATGGGTTAGTGCCGGGCTGTGTGAAGCGACGTTGGATCTTCATCGGAGTATGCGTCAGTTCAGAGGTGGAACAACTTCGCACGTGCAGTTCTCCCGTCGCTGCTGTCATACAACTGCCCAATCAAGGTTCAGAAGCAGTAGGAGAACGCCTCAAAAATCGGCAACGCATACCGCTTGTGCAAGCAAAATTTTTCCACGTTATGTGGCACAGTTTTTACCGAGAACTGCAACCAGTTGCGCCGTAGTTTTGTTGCGCCGATTTGCAATAGTATGGCAAAAAGCAGAATAGTTAATGCACCTTTGCCCGACAATGCTGTTTCGGATCAAATATTTGCTCGGTATTATGGCAACACTCTTCGGATTGCTGTATCTATTGTTTGGCATTGTCGGTTTTAGCAGAAACAGTGCAACACGTGCCGATCAGTGGATGCCATTTATCCTGGCGAGCATCCATCTATGCCTGGCTGCAGTGCTGTTTTGGACAAGCAGTCGGGAGCGTCGTATCGAGCACGGCCGTCTTGAGCGACTTCTCCGCATGGCACTGCAGACACATCCATCACTGAGTGCACGTGAGTTCGCAGAATTAGCCGGAATTTCGTACTCAGAAGCACAAGAGTTTTTGCTCTGGATAAGCCGGAGTCGGCAATTGGTAACTGTAGCGAATAATGGATCAACGTTGTGGGTATGGTCGCGCCACAGTTTGAATTGAATTTATCCGACGGCTGCTACAGCCAATCCCAATACCATCAAGGCTCCATAAATACGCTGCAATCGTGCGTGTAGTAGCACGACGCGCTCAAAAAGTGGTGACGCAGGATCATCACTGCCATCGAGAGCAATGAGTGCACGCCATGCCAGTGGTACAGTCCCCCATGCCACCAGCGTCCACGCTGGGATCGGATACACACTGTCAAGAGTAGCAACAACAGCAACGCCGTGCACTACATATGCTCCCCAGACAAACAATTTCCCCAGTACGATTGAGCGCTGCGGTATGCCAAGGGCTACCGAAAGCGTAACCGCTCTCGCTGAGCAATCGCCACGGCGGTCGCGATGGTTATTGGCATGAAGTATCGCCGCGATTAACAAACTCTGTGGTAGCGACAATACCAACACGCTCAGCTCAGCTTCGTGTGTGAAAACGTGCCGTGCTTGCACAATATACGAACCAAGCGTCATGAGCACGCCAAACGAGAGCATCACCTGCAGTTCTCCTAATCCGCGATACTTAAGCTGCAATGGTGGTGCTGTGTACGCCCACGTCGAGATCGCACCAATAGCGACAATCCACACAATCGGCTCACCGCACAGTGCGATAACGTATGCACCAATTCCCACAGCGATCACCCCGCAGATTGCTGCAAGAGCGAGCATCTGACGGTGAGATAATTCGCTACGCACCAGTGGATTCATCCGCCCCGAATTGTCCATACGGTCAAGTCCTGAGCGCCAGTCGTAGTAGTCGTTGAGGACATTGCTGGTTGCATGAATAGCGACTGCTCCAATGAGCGTCAGCAGCATATTGACCAGCGAGAATGAAAAATCTGTTTGGTGCCGATGGAGTGCTGCAGCGGCGATGTTTCCCGTCAGGGTCGGGAATACCGATGCCGGGAACGAAAACGGACGAAGCGCGCGCCAGTAAACCAGTAGCCGTGGCATCGTTAGTCTTGCTCGATAATTACGCAGGCAGCAGCATGATGACGTGTATGTGACAGCGTCACGTGAATGCGGCCATTGCTCCATCGCTCTCCGAGTGTACCCGTCAGCACAATTGTCGGTTGGCCGCTCTCGAGATTGACCACACCACAGTCGCGAAATTGGAAACCACGAGTAATACCAGTCCCAATAGCTTTGCTAAACGCTTCTTTCGCAGCAAACCGTGCAGCATAGTGGAGCATACGATTGGCCGAAGATCTCTCGCAATAGGCGCGTTCGACGTCGGTAAACACGCGACGCAGAAATTGCTCGCCATACCGCTCAATGGCAGCGCTAATGCGTTCGATTTCGACAATATCCAATCCAATACCGACAATCATTGCTGCACTGCTACACGGAGATCATTCATCGTAAAAAGCGACCGCAGCTCGACGCCATGTTTAGCAAGAAGGGCACTACCACCCTGCTGGCGGTCAATAACACAGAGTGCGGTGTCCACAATGGCGCCACCGGCACGTAAAGCTGTAATACTCTCGACAACCTGGCCACCGCTGGTAACAACGTCTTCGACAACGACGGTACGTCGCCCTTCTATAGATGCACCTTCGGCGAGCTTACATGTGCCGTACTCTTTCGCCTTTTTTCGGACAAACGCGGTTGGCATACCAGTAACCAGTCCCAGTGCAGTAACCAGTGGAATACCCCCTAACTCCAGACCAGCGAGAACATCTGCTGCTCGTGGAACTTCACGTGCAAGTTCCCACGCAATACGGAGCAGGAGCGACGGCTCACACTCAAACAAGTATTTGTCAAAATATTCCGTACTGCGCACTCCGGAACGGAGAAGAAAATCACCTACTAAATGAGAGTGGTGAAAAATTTCACGTGCAAGATCGATATTCATGTTCCAGCAGCAAATTGTTCTGTGCGCGAAGATACCGCCAGCGTTGCTCCGGGTGCTCCGGCATCTAAATTTGTAGTTACCGTCCATGCCATCTGTTTCCCATCTGGGTCCTCCCTTGCAGTAATCAGTGGACGGTGTCAACCGAACACGACAGATCAGTGTCTATGGGCACGCGTGATGCAGCGACTGCTGCGGAAGTCGATCGCCAACTTGTCGAGCGGGTTCTTGCAAAGGACCCCACTGTCATCGAAGACATCGTGCGCACCTATAAGCGCCTGGTGTACCACTTAGCACTGGAGCTATGTCGAAATCATGATGATGCTGAGGATCTGGTGCAAGAGGTATTCGTCCGAGCGTGGAAAAGCCTCGACACGTTCCGCGGCGATGCGCGGCTGAGCACGTGGTTGCATCGGATTACTGTTAATCTCTTCATCAATATGCGGCGCTCTCGCAGCGCACAATTTCACAGTGAACAAGAGTCATTCGATGAAGAGTACATGACTGGTGGTCGCGATACCGAGTTCGACCCGGAACAAATGTACCACTCACAACAAATCCAGGCAGATATCGAGCAGGCACTTAATAAACTCAGTCCAGCGCAGCGTGCGGTTTTTGTGCTGCGGCACTATCATGGACTATCTATCAAGGAAATCGCCGAACACATGCACAACACCGATGGCACAGTTAAGGTACTGCTTTTTCGTGCTATTCGCAATCTTCAGAGGTATCTTTCGTTCTATCGCGATGACTTCGGAAACCGGTAGTTTTTCACCATTTCGCAGAATCCGATGAGCAATCGCAACCGTATTCAACAGATGCTCGCGGCGTACTACTGTGAGCTTTCCCCGGAGGAGCAGCGCGATGTCGAGCGTCGTCTTAAGAACGATCCGGAGTTTGCAGCACAGTACGCTGATCTATGCCGGTTGCTTGATGCATTTACTCCCGAAACTGCGTATCCGCTCGACCGACACGCAGAGAGTGAAGAATTTTGGACTGCGCTCGAGTACAACATCCTGCGCCGCATCCGCACAGAGGCACGGACAGTGCGCCCACACAACAGACTGACTCAATGGTGGTCGGTAGTTGCTGCCGCCTTCCAGAGAATAGCAGCTCGCCCAGTCGCCGTGGCTGCGGGCATTGCAGTGGCGTTTGTGTGTGGCATCACCGTCGGGACTCAGCGTGCACCAATAAGTGCAGTTGCTACTTCCTCAGAATCAATGACGCCACCTGGAGCGACAGCAGCATCTGCAGCAGCCCACATGCTCGTCGCAGCCGATCCTGTCAGCAACTTCCTCAAACGCTCGCAGGTGTACATCGCTACAGCTGCCGATAAGCAGCTCCAGTGTAGCCGATGCATTCCGATCGAGCGGCAGATAGACCATCGCCAAATGGCACACGAGCTACTCACAGAAGCGCAACGTCTTCGCCCACTTGCCAGGCACAATCCCAAAGTAAAAAAAGTTCTTGATCAAGTCGAGTTAGTTCTGGCAAATCTTGCCGAGCAACCCGAACAACTTTCGCGCGGACAGATGGAGGTCCTCCACCATATTGCCAGCACAACTGTCTGCGAAGTCAATTCTGCTCTAGAAACACAAACTGTTCCATCTCAACCATAGGTCTGGTATGTTCCACGATTATCTGCTTAGTTCCATGACACGCATTCGGATTTTTGTTGCTGCTTTCATTGCAGTACCGGTACTTGCTCTCGCCCAGCCGAAACTCGAAATCGTCGGGGGCGAAACGTATGATTGGGGGAAAGTCGTCGTCAAAAACAACCCCCTCAAATTGGTGACACTCGAAACAGAGGTCACATTGAAAAATACCGGCAATAAAACTCTGATAATCGATACAGTGAAGGTTGGGTGTGGCTGTACGACACCACAGTTAGAATCGAAGGTGATCGAGCCCGGCAAGTCAACCAAGCTCCGCATTGGACTGAATGTTGGACTCAATTCTGGTGAATTGCTCAAGAACCTAACGATTTATTCGAACGCCGACCCAGAAAACACTGGTCGCATCATGTATCTGAAGGCAAACATATTTCGCCCAATCACCATCACACCAAACGCGTGCAATTTCCCCGAAATCAAAGTTGGCGAAGTGGCAAAATCCAGCGTAACGCTCAAAAACAACGACACACGCCCCCACATTATCTCAATGTTGTTCCCCACCAAGGGTATCACCATTGACAAAAAAGCGCCCATCACAATTGCACCGGGCGACACACTCCAGATCAACGCACAGTACCAAGGAACAGAACGTGGATATTACAACGGCAACATTGTCGTTGTCATCGACGATCCGGACTACGTTCCGTTTGAAATCGCTGCCTACGGTAACGTCAAAGGTGTTGATGGTAGCGATGATCCCTCAGTAATCAAAATCACGCCGGTCTCGTCGTCCAAGAAAGAATCTGCAACTGCACCGACACCAGAACCCCCACGCAAGAAAAAGTAATCTCTACGCAGAACGCTTCAGACGCTGCTCCGCTTGAATGCGGAGCAGCGTTTTTATTGTCGCTCCAGAATCGTGCACGCAGTTTGTCCCCACCGGCGCTCGGCAACCAAGTGCAGCCGATCGGTTGAGGCTATACGATACCCCGAGGGATGTTCAATAACAACAATCCCGTTAGTCTCGACCACTTCACGACGATCGAGTGTAGCGACAATAGCCATCACAGCACCACCAGCAGTGTACGGTGGATCGGCAATAACGAGCCGATACTGATGCTGGTCTGCGCGTTCAAGAAATCGCATCGCATCACCACGGACAATGCGGTAGCGGCTGGATTCGATTCCTAGCGACCGACAATTCTCAGCGATTGCTGCAGCGGCTGCAGCCGAACGTTCAACGAACGTACACTGCGATGCACCACGACTAAGCGCCTCGATCCCCATCGCACCGCTTCCAGCAAAAAGGTCGAGCACAGCGATGTTATCGAAATTCAACCAATTGGCAAGGATGTTGAAAATTGCTTCCCGAACGGCATCCTGCGTCGGACGCGTACCTGCAGGAACGCGTGCCGGCAATATGCGTCCGCCCCACCGTCCAGAAATGACTCTCATGGCGACTATTCGGCAAATATTCCTCGACGCTCAGCAAATCTGGCAAATATGATTGCCGCGGCTGCTGCAACGTTAAGCGATTCGACAGACGAATTCATCGGAATGCGAACCGCAGCATCGAGACGCTGCAAGAACGCGGCATCCAGTCCCGAACCTTCGCTTCCGAAAACGATAATGTCCCGCTCACTCCACTCAAACGACGAATACAGATGCGGTGCGCTAACTTCAGCGCCAACAAGACGTGCTCCGCACCTGCGCAGTTGCTCGAACAACTGCTCTGTTGGTTCGTGTGCATGGTAGAGCACCAGTTGGAACATTGCTCCCATTGAAACGCGCAAACATCGCCGGAGCCATGGTGAGGCGCTTTGTGCATCGCAGATCAATGTCCGAAAACCGAATGCAGCTGCACTCCGTGCGATGGAGCCGATGTTTGTGGCGCTGCTAACGCCGACAGTCATTACTGCGGGCAACGGTAACGATTGCAGTGCTGGTTGCGGTGGTACACGCATGGCGACGAACACACCTCGATGCAGCGGATACCCCACGATCTGCTCGACGAGCGATTTAGGCGCAACAAATATCCGATCAGACATCACGCCATGTGCCATCAGGCGTGGCGCTAATCGCTCGGCAGCATTCGATTCCAGCAGCGCCGACTCGATGTAGCCTGAAGACCATGGGTACTGCAATAAGCGACGCACCACCATTTCGCTTTCAACAATCGTGCAATCTCCCGGCGATAGACGCCCAGATCGCTGCGGCAAAAAACGATATGCTGCAAGGCGCTGATCATCCAGCGATGAGATCTCAACCATCAGCGATTCGCCAGTTCAAGTCCCGCATTGACAAGTTCGTCTGCCTGCTCTTGGCTCGATGCTTCGGCATAGAAACGAATGAGCGGCTCGGTCCCTGATGGACGTACCAATAACCAAGCGCCTCCGGGGAGGAAAAACTTGAACCCATCGGTAGTAACGATGCGCTCAACGCGATAGCCACCGATGAAACGCGGCTGCCGCTGGCACGCTGCGAGAATACGCCGTTTTTCTGCTTCGCTGACGTGTACATCGCGCCGTCGGTAGCGATGCGGACCGAATTCATCGTCCAACTGGGCAACAAGTTCACGTAACGACTTCCCCCGCTCAACCATCATTTCGAGCACAAGTAGAGCGTTGAAAATACCATCACGCTCAGGTATATGGAGGATGGTTCCCAGACCACCAGATTCTTCACCGCCGATAAGCACTCGTTCGCTGAGCATCAGCTTTGCTGTGTGTTTGAATCCAACCGGCGTTTCGATTAGCCGAATCCCGTGCCGCTGGCAGTATGTATCCACCATCGATGTCAACGACACTGTCTTGACAACAACGCCACGGCGCCGTTTGTCTTCGAAGAGATATTTCAGGAGCAACATAAAAATGCGGTGCGCATCCACAAATGCACCTGTGTTGTCGAGCAAACCGAGCCGGTCAGCATCCCCGTCGGTAGCAACGCAGACATCGTATGAACCCGCGCGCATGCGTTCCATCGCTGGGGACAAGCATTCTGCTATTGGCTCGGGATGATCTATCTCGCCAAAGCCAGGGTTGAATTCATCGTGGATCGACTCGCACGGAATAAACTGTGGGAGGACCCCAATGCCTGCACCATGCATTGGATCAAACAGAATGCGTAACCCAGCTTTTTCAATACGGTCGAGTGCGATTTTGGTAGCAATCGCTCGACGGTACTGTACCATCGGATCGAACGCGCGAATCATTCCTGTCTGAAGATACTCGTCCATCGAGCGCAGTCGGGGTAATCGCAGAGGCTTTGCTTCGATACGACGGAGCTGTTGCTCGACTCCAGCGACGATGTCAACCGTTGCTGGTCCGCCGTAGCTACCTTTGAGCTTGAAGCCGTTGTACTGTGGTGGATTGTGCGATGCAGTGATGACAATGCCAATATCTGCCCGCCGCTGCCGTGTCGCCAGCGATACCTGTGGCGTCGTTGCAACACGATCGCTAAGCAAAACACGTACCCCTCGTGCTGCAAGTATGCGCGCGGACTCGGAGGCAAATTCACGTGAGAGGAAGCGCGTATCATAGCCAATCACTACCATTGGGGCTTCTGAACTGCGGCGTAAAGACGCGGCCACTGCAAGAGCAACTCGTGCGAGATTGTCGAACGTATAATCGCGGGCAATGACACCGCGCCAACCATCAGTACCGAAAACGATCATACTTGGTCAATGCAAAAACGGTAGAACAACTATTCGAATGTATCAAGACCTGCATAGAGCGCTGTTGCGCCGAGTTCTTCCTCGATACGCAATAGCTGATTGTATTTTGCTACACGGTCGCTTCGCGCTGGCGCACCGGTTTTGATCTGCGGAGCATTGACTGCCACTGCTATATCAGCAATCGTTGCATCTTCGGTCTCGCCCGAGCGGTGAGAGAGAATGATGTTGTAGCCATATCGTTTGGCACATTCGATGGTCTGGAGCGTTTCGCTAAGTGTGCCGATCTGATTGGGTTTGATCAAAATCGCGTTGGCAATTCCTTCATCGATACCACGCAAAAGAAACTCCTGATTAGTGACGAATAAATCATCACCAACAAGTTGTACACGATCACCGAGTGCATCAGTCATGCGTTTCCACCCTTCCCAATCATGTTCGCCAAGACCGTCCTCGATCGAGCGTATCGGGTATCGTTCGATCAATTCCTCATACCACTTGATCAAGTCTTCGCTACTTCGTTCTTCATGTGTGCTCTTGAACAAAACGTATCGGTCACCGGCAGCCATTTCGCTAGCTGCAACGTCGAGCGCCAAGACGATGTGTTCACCGGGAGTGTAGCCAGCAGCCAGGATCGCTTCCATAATCACATCAAGTGCTTCTTCATTAGAGCGAAGCGATGGTGCGAATCCGCCCTCGTCACCAACAGCTGTTGAATGCCCATAGCGTTTGAGCACACCGCGCAGAGCATGGTAGGTCTCGACTCCAGCACGGAGTGCATCATCGAAGCGCTCGAAGCCGATCGGTGCAATCATGAACTCCTGGATATCCACATTGTTGTCCGCGTGACGACCGCCGTTGAGGATATTCATAAGCGGGACGGGCAACTGCCGAGCGCCTGCTCCCCCAAGGTATCGGTAGAGAGACAAACCGCTACTGGCTGCCGCAGCATGTGCCACCGCAAGCGAGACCGCCAACATTGCATTTGCACCAAGCAGTGACTTATTCGATGTTCCATCAAGCTCGATCATTGCTGCGTCAATGCGTGCCTGATCACGTGCATCCATCCCGCGTAGATGCCCGGCAATTCGCTCATTGACGTTGCGAACGGCGACCTGCACACTTTTACCCGCATACATGCTACTGTCACCGTCGCGAAGTTCGAGTGCCTCCATTGAACCGGTTGAAGCACCCGATGGAACAGCCGCACGCCCAAA
>JAOAEV010000054.1 GCA_026416585.1 Chlorobiota bacterium
GCTATCGCCTACAGCCGCCCGGCGGTGGGTTTGTCTTTCGACTTGCGCTAACACCGTTTATCGGTATCGGTACGAGTGGAACCAAAACCGTCATCGCTCCACTCTATGGCGGCGTAGCAATCGGGTGGGCATGGTAACGACAACCGGCGAACTTATCCGGGTATCACGATGGACTCCACGAAAATTCTTGCATGGTTTGATAGCACTCTCGCACGCGCTACTGCCATCTCCATACCGGCGGAGACTTTCGACTAATTAACACCAGAGATCGCACGACTTGTCGCACAGCGTCCCGCGCATACGGCTTGATATACCTGCCAGAATACAAACGGCAATTTTTCGAATGGCTCCGCACAACAGAACCGACTGTATGGAAAGACCTTTGGGAAAGTGATAGTGAACTATACGTTGTTTCGATCTCGTTTTTTGAAGTATTCCTCAACCGCCGACGCGGCTTCTCTTTACGACCGAACAATTGCTCGTGTTGGACATTGACCTTGGCGGTGCGACCGACATTTGGCATTTTGCCTATCACCACAATATCCTGCTCGACCAAGTGAAAGAAGCTGTCCGAGCATTGAATAATGACAAAATATTGATCCACTTTCGTACCGCAGATCAACTGGCACCGTTTGTGCGATAACAACCGCGTCGGCTGTGGCAATCACAGCTGCTGTTCAGCTTCTGCCAACAATTCGACAACCGTGCGTACCAATCGCTGCTCTGCTTTGATTGGTAGGCGTTGATAGGAATCCAACCCGCCAGTGACATTGTACGGAGGCTGCTGAATCCACTGATAGCCAAGTTGGCGCTCGATCTCAATGCCTTCGCCGGGAGGAGTCAGTCCCTCGAAGAGCATGTCGTAATCCACCATGATGCGTACAAGATCGTGATAGAGCACGCGCGGCTCCCAGCCAAGCTGCATGCGCGCTTTGGAAATATCGGCACGAAGGATATCCACTTCTGTTGGGCGAAAATATTTTGGCAGCACCTGTACCACAGTATCACCTGGGCGGAGAACATGATTCCAGCGGCGCTCGACACTGCGGACAATTCCCTGCTCGTTTTGGCGGTCTCCGCGCCACTCAAGCTCGACACCAGCATAGCTAAATGCATCCTCGACGAACTGCCGAACACTGTGGGTTTCTCCCGTGCCGACGACGTAATCATCGGGTTGATCCTGCTGAAGCATTAGCCACATCATTTGCACATATTCGGGCGCATATCCCCAGTCCCGATGCGCGTCGAGATTGCCCAAATAGACAGTTCGCTGCTTGCCACTAAGGATAAACGCAAGTGCACGCGTGACCTTACGCGTCAAGAATGTTTCTCCCCGACGCGGTGATTCGTGGTTGAATAAGATGCCGTTGCATGCGAACAATCCATACGCATCGCGGTAGTTACACGCAACCCAGTACGCATATAGCTTCGCTGCTGCATACGGACTCTGCGGCATAAATGGCGTGGTTTCGTTTTGTGGCGGTGGTGCCGAACCGAACATCTCGCTCGATGATGCTTGATAAAATCGCGGCCGAATGCCGCTGCGGCGAATTGCTTCAAGCAACCGTATCGTGCTGAGTGCTGTAATGTTGCCAGTATATTCAGGCATATCAAACGACACTCGGACGTGGCTTTGCGCCCCAAGATGGTACACTTCGTCAGGGCGAATGTTGTAAATCAACTCAGTGAGCAGACCTGGATCACTCAAGTCACCATAGTGAAGAAACAACTGCGCCTGGCCATTGACTGCGTTGGGGTCTTTGTACACATGGTCAATGCGGTTGGTATTAAACACGCTCGAGCGCCGAATAATCCCATGCACGGTGTACCCCTGCGCCAGAAGATACTCCGCCAAATAGGAACCATCTTGCCCGGTGATTCCGGTAATGAGCGCAACATTCATCCTTTATGCCTCCTGCAAGTGTTGGACCAATAAGGTGCGCTGCCACCGGTGCGCTCGGGGATTTAGTCCGGCATTGGCAGGCAAAATGTTTCGATCGCACAGGCACAACCGCTTGGCAGTTGGGCTTCGACAACAGCACCACTGATACGCCAATCGCCGTGAGCCAGTTCGTACTTGTGCGCTGTCTGGTAGAGAAAGCGTCGAAGTGCCACTTCAGTTGCCATGCCAATGACCGAATCGAACGCACCGCTCATGCCAACATCCGTTACAAATGCTGTGCCATTGGGCAGAATTCGCGCATCGTTGGTCTGGACGTGCGTGTGAGTGCCAAGCACCGCTGTAACGCTCCCGTCAAGATACCGCGCTAAGGCGATTTTTTCAGCAGTCGCTTCAGCATGCATATCAACGATAATCACCGGCGTGTGCTCCCGAAGCTGCTCGAGAGCACGTTTCGCTGTGCGGAAGGGGCAGTCTATTGGTGGCATGTACACACGCCCCTGCACCTGTAGGACGCCAAGGAGTCCTCTCGGCGTTTTGACAACAGCAACACCGCCACCAGGATTACCTGGGGGATAATTGTGCGGACGAAGTACGCGGGGATCGTTCGACAGCAGCGGACGCGATTTCCAATTTTCCCAGACGTGGTTTCCAGTGGTGATAACATCGACACCGGCAGCAAAGAGTAACTCAGCTTCTCGTTTGCCAGGGCCCTTCCCTTCCCATGCATTTTCAGCATTGGCAATCACAGCATCGGCTCGATACCGTTGCCGCAGTTGGCCGATCATCTGTACGACCCGTTCGAGAGCAGGCGTCCCGACGATGTCACCAAT
This sequence comes from Chlorobiota bacterium, assembly GCA_026416585.1. GTDB lineage: Bacteria > Bacteroidota > Ignavibacteria > Kapaibacteriales > NICIL-2 > NICIL-2. The sequence continues at coordinate 2,734 of JAOAEV010000054.1, forward strand.
GAACAGCACTCGGATAGCGGATTCCATTCTTGCTGCGTTGGATGGAGGAACAATGCTGCAGTGCTAAGATAGGGAACCTCTATCGGCATAGAGCATACATCCACCAGTGGAACGATTTTTGCACGTGCTGTTACCGTTGCACGATAGATTTATTATTGCAGCCGAGTGCCACAGGTATTATTGAGCACGGCGTAACGATAGTGCACTTTCTTTCACGACTGCCAGAGTGAGCAATGAATCGTCGAGCGTTTTTGGCATTGGCTCGTACAGGTCCTGCCCGCACGGCAGTACCAACAGCATCGATTGCTCCCTATCAGCAACCGCTGACCAGAGACGATGCTCTCCATCTTCTCCGTCGCACAACGTTCGGTCCAACGCTCGAGTTGGTCGAGCAACTGGTCGGTAAATCCGCGGAAGAGGCTGTTGCACTTCTTCTTGGTAATTCAGCAAGTGAGCCACCTGTTCCGTCGCCCGGGCAATGGGTCAATCAGGCACAGGAAGACCCCCGCGGAGTGGACATCGTCACCAGGGGACAAATCGAAGCAACATGGCAATCGAACTTCCGAAACCTCCAGCAGTGGTGGATCGATCTGATGCGTACCGAGAAGTTTCCAGCCCGAGAGAAACTCACCCTGTTTTGGAGCGGACATTTTACAACCGAGTTTACCTACGATCTTGGATACATTCCACCGCAAGTCCTCTACCGACAGAATCTCATGCTCCGACGGATGCGGCTGAGCAATTTTCGCTCGTTCTTGGAAGAGGTCACGCTCGACTGTGCCATGCTCGAGTACTTGGGCGGTACGCTCAACGTCGCCGGCAAACCCAATGAAAATTACGCCCGTGAAATGATGGAGCTGTACTCGACCGGCATCGGTTGGTACACCGAAGGTGATGTCAAGGAAGCAGCCCGTGTCCTGACTGGATGGAAAGCATCACTCTATAGTGACGCTCCCGCTCCAAACGGGCTGTTCAACACGTGGTTTAAGCCCAGTGATCACGATATCGGCGCCAAACAGTTCCTTGGACTTTCGATTCCTGCGCGAGATCAAGATACTAACACCGAATATCTGGTTCGCACCGGTGAAGTGCGGCGCATGATCGAAATTCTTTTCGGACAACGTGCCGAAGCAATTGCTCGATTCATGGTCGGCAAGCTCTATCGCTATTTCGTGTACAGCAATCCCGAGGCAAGTGATGCCGAGGTGCTGGCAGCGCTGATGGATATATTCGTCGCCAACGACTTCGAGCTACGACCGCTCCTGACAACGCTTTTGAGTAGCGAGCACTTTTTCGATCCAGCCAACCGCGGCGTTCAGATCAAATCTCCCGCCGACTACGTCGTAGGGCTAGCACGCCAGATGGGAGTCTCCTTGCCGGGTGCCGCGGACGCATTGGCACGAATGGAACAAGACCTTATTGATCCACCGGACGTTTCCGGCTGGCGCGAATACCGAACGTGGATCAGCACAAAAACGCTACCACAGCGCGTGCAATACGTCCAACAACTGATCGCATCACTCGCCGACACTCAGGCTCAGGAATTTGTTCGGTCATTCGATAGGTGGCAGTCCGTTGATTCGTTCGTAGCAGAGCTGACGCGCTTTTTATTACCACGACCAGTTGGTACCAATCGCCTCTCGTACTACACAAGTGTGTTGCTTGCCGGCGCACCGAACTACGAATGGCCCGCTATCGTCAACAATGCCCAAGCTGTAGGTACACGGCTTCGTGCCCTCTTGCGAACAATCGTCAAAGCGCCTGACTATCATTTATGCTAACACTGCTCTGGAGTACTCTATGCGCCGACGCGATTTTCTCCGTACTGCCGCTGCACTGACAACTACTGCTGCAGCAACGCAGATAGCCGGATTGCCGGTTCGAGCAAGCTCGCCGCTGCTATCGCTTCCACCACAGGTGATGGAAAGCGACAATGTGCTGGTCATCATCCAGCTATTCGGCGGCAATGATGCCCTCAACACAGTAATCCCTGCCGAGGACGATGAGTACTACCGAATCCGTCCAACGCTGGCGATCCCGAAATCACGTGCCTGGCGATGGCTTTCGACCGATTTGTACCTTCATCCTTCGCTGGCTGGTAATGGTTTGTTCGGTGGTGGCTTTGGTGGTCTGATGGATCAAGGGCGATTGGCGATCGTCCAGGACGTCGGCTACGACAATCCAAATCTATCGCATTTTCGATCGACCGATATTTGGCTATCCGGCATCAATTCATCCGATCCGTTTGTACGACTCAACGAAGGATGGATCGGACGTTACTTTGCACGGGTACTTCCAGACTTCCCGACTGTGCTACCATCACATCCACTCTGTGTGCAAATCGGGGGAACACTGTCGTTGCTGTTTCAATCGGCAAAAGGCGACGTCGGGATCGCACTGTCGGACCCACAAAAATTCTTTGAACTTGGGCGCGGTTCGACACCGGACGAAGAACCGCTCCCCGAAACCGATGCGTTCGCGCGCGAGTTCAACTACGTCCGATCAGTCGCCGCACAAGCCGATCAATATGCGCAAGCAGTGCTCGACGCCTACAATCGCGGGCGAACCACTGTGGACTACGGCTCGCGTGGTCTGCCCGCTCAACTCGGCATGATCGCACGGCTGATTTCCGGCGGACTTCGCACGAAAGTTTACCTGTGCTATCTTGGCGGCTTCGACACTCACGTCCAGCAGCAGGATGCCGATGAGATCACCAACGGCGTACACCCATCACTGCTGGCACAGCTGGCGAACGGTGTAGCGCTTTTTATGCAGGATGCGCTCCAGCAGGGCTTTGCCCAGCGGGTTGTCGGGATCACCATTTCTGAGTTCGGGCGCCGGCCGTATGAAAATGGCTCGCGAGGCACTGACCATGGTGCAGCAGGGGTGCAGTTTGTTTTTGGCGACGGTAACAGTATCCGTTCTTCTCGCTTCGGTACCGCCCCGAACCTCCACGAACTTGACTCCAATGGCGATTTAATTTATCAGCACGACTACCGTCGCCTGTACGCTGATATTTTGCTCAACTGGTTCGATGCAACGCCAGAAGACACCGCAGCTATTCTCGGCGATCGCATTGCGCCACTGAACGTCATCAAACGTCGGACGGTAACGAGCACACCACCACTCGAACCAACCGACTCATCGCTGATGATCGTGCCAAATCCGGTCGGAACAACAGGCGAGCTGCACGTGCATCTCAAACGTTTGGCACCGGTGTCGATAGACGTGTATAATCTCCGCGGTCAATTTGTGGGAGAGGTTTTTCATGGTATTCTTCCTGAAGGATATTCCCGCTTACCTCTTCCTCCACTACGCGTTGGAAGCTACCTGCTCCAGCTTCAGAGCGGTGATTGCATGCTCCATACACGTTTTGTCGTCGGGCAGTAAGGTTTTTCGGGAGCTTTTCGTAGATGCTCCACCAGCATTGCCGGTAGAGGCCCCTGTGTACACATTCAGCCAGCATCTCTTTGTTTCTGAGAAATCTCTTCAGGCACATCGCTTTGGGTATTGGCCTGTCTTCGTTCTTGGGAATTGCCTCGAATTATGAAATGTGTGTGCCATAAAACGCTGCATCACTATTTCGGTGACAGGTATGCTGATATTGGTCCCAGCGACTACCTACTAACTCGACACACAATGGATCGATACATTTGGGCAACCTACGTCGGGACAACTGAGCATTGATCGTCTCAGTTCTATGTACAATCGCAGCGTCTGATTTGTTAGTAGTCGTCTTGCTTTTCACAGTCGCAAGGTAATCCACACGCACAGCCATCCATGCAAACAGCACAAGTCGGTTCGGGTACTGCACGAGTGCACAGCAGCGCAGCACGTCCATTGTAACTATGGCAACCGAACTGCAAGGATATAGGCAGCATGATCGGCATGCTCATCGGGATCGTGACGCGAATTGACCGAAATAACATCCCAACCACTGTTGCGCAAGACGTGAAGCATTCGCTCGACAGAAATAGTATTACTGTCGGCAGCACTGATCAAACACACCGTATTGAGCACTCTGACCTGTTTGCAGCTAACGATATCATCGAGCAGAACTCCGTCCTCTGGGTTGCTGAGCCAGACGGCAAGAACCTCGTCTTCTTCGCAGAATACATCTATTGCTGATGCTAACCGTGTGCCCACAATCGGCACACGATCTACTGTTGTAAGCTCGACGTCATCGGAAAGTCGTATCGCTGACCGTGATAATAGCCATTCGTCATCGGTCATGCTGCAGTAGTGAAGCTGTTCCCAGTATCGCTCGCGCGGCTCGAATGAAACAATGCGTCCTCGATATCCACATTGACGAAGCAGAATCCCAGTAGCACAGCTATGTGGATGTATATCGAAGACTGTTTCGACCGCTGCACTGTGAAGGACATCGCCCACCAGCGTATCGTGTACCTGTGGTTCAGGAATTACCCCTGCACGTCCGCGGTGCATACGGAATCGTCGTGCGATGGGTGATAGGCGATAGTTTGTCGGGATACGTGACATTGACAATCGTTTTCGTAGTCATCGGTAGTGTACCTCTACCGACGCAATCACTATGCCAAGAGCAATTGGCTCAATTTCTCGAGCCATGCATCGTCCTAAGCAACTGCGGTATTATACTCGGGCACTCTAATGATTCGTGCGCTGATCGCCGACGATCACCCCATCATGCGGGAAGGTTTGAAACTGTTTTTGATTTGCAATCTCGACATCGAAGTCGAAGAGGTCGCCAGCGGACCCGAAGCAATCGAATACATTCGTACACACGACGATCTCGACATAGTGATTTTGGATATCTCCATGCCGGGGATGGATGGACTTGAAACGCTCCGGATCGTCAAGGAAATTGCACCGACGCTACCGGTGCTGATTTTGAGCGCATATTCGGAGGATCAGTATGCTCTCCGCGCACTCCGTGCTGGTGCCAATGGCTATCTGATGAAAACCTCGGCAACCGAAGAACTCGTCGAAGCTGTCCAGTGTATCGTCGAGGGTGACACGTACCTGAGCCCCGGAATTGCATCTCGGCTTGCTGGTCAGCTGCAACGGGGCAATGACTTGCCGCCGCATCATATTCTCTCTGATCGCGAATTCGAAGTAATGCGCAAAATCGCCTCAGGCAAAACGCTCACACAAATCAGCCAAGAGCTCAAGCTCAGTATCAAAACGGTGAGCACATACCGCAGCCGCATCCTGGAAAAGATGAAATTTCGCGACAATGCCGATATCACTCAGTATGCTATCCGTCACGGGCTACTCAGCGACGCAATTTGAGCACGCATTGTGCTCGCTTCCCTTCGCTCGTGTAATAATTGGCGATACTCACCAAACAGCTCCGAACAAATAGAGCTCCACTGATAGCTCTCAGCATCCACCCGCGCACGCATCCGCCACAGTAGCTTTCGCTCACGCGACATCGCCGCCAGCGTTTCGATTGCATCAGCGAATGCGATGCTGTCGCGTGCTTCGATGCGAAACCCCGTCGCACCATGCCGAACAAGTTCTGCTGAACCAGGAGCATCAGCGACAACACACGGCAGACCCGACGCCAATGCTTCGAGCGTTACATTGCCGAACGTCTCAGTATCAGATGGGAACACAAATACATCGCTGGAAGCGTAAGCTGTTGCTAGTTCGATACCACTACGATAACCGAGAAATAACGCATCAGGCATCAACCGCCTCAGGCGCGATTGAATTGGTCCAGTCCCAACAACGACCATCGCATATCGCCGCCGATCAAGCCGTCCCCACACATCCACAAGTACTCGAAGGTTCTTTTCCCACACCAGTCTCCCGACATAGAGCAATACTGTGCGTTCTGGTGAGATCCCAAGCCGTTGTCGCCACTGCAGAGACGCACGCTGCGGATTGAACATCGCGATATCGGTGCCATGAGGAAGATAGCGTGCCGAGCCGACACCGAGATTGCTGAGCCAATCGCACAGCATGCGCGAGGGTACCAGCACACGATCGCACCGGCGATAGAACTCCGCCAGTGCACGCTCCAAAAATGGACGTACAACACCAATGCGGTGATGACGCATATAGCTGGGAAAGTGCGTATGATAAGTGGCAATCGCTGGAATACCGCGACGCTCGACATACCGCAGTGCAGCGCGTCCCAGTGGACACGGCGTGTGGATGTGGATCACATCCGGCTCGATACCGTACTGGTCCAGTGTCTGCTCGAATGCAGTTGCAGTGCCGGTGTAGAGTTTATAGTCACGATACAATGGCAAGCGTATCGCGGACATTTCAATCATGGGAAAGTGTTCCCGCTCGTGCGCATCGGCTACAGCAGTGATAACAAGTGGCTCGAGCCCAGCTACCCGGTGTCGCTCTAAATACTCGTAAAGCACCCGCGTAACGCCGTCTTGCCCGCGTTGAGCTGTTCCGGCAACGTGACAAACCAGCATGTGTACTCTGAGTTAGTGGACGCGGACACAAAATTTCTTGATAAGCGTTAGGCTACATTGGTGTAACTGTTGCCGTTTTGTTGCGACAGATTAGCTGAGCGTAAATTGAGCATATGGTTGAACAGCTTCAGGTGTCACAATGATCACACGTGTAGTACTCTTATGTTCAGTTGTCTCATGCGGGTGGTGCCAAACCGTCGAATCACTCGTCGAGCGCCAGCTCGGTAGTATTCTCACGCTGTATCGCCACGTACATGCAAATCCGGAGCTATCGTATCACGAAGAACAAACAGCACGGCTCATAGCTGAGGAGCTTCGGAAAGCCGGCTACAGTGTCACCGAACACGTGGGTCAGTATAGTAATTCGACGCAGATATGCTACGGTGTTGTCGGCGTGCTGCGCAACGGCAGCGGACCGACCGTGCTTGTACGTGCTGACATGGATGCACTTCCCGTTGAAGAAAAAACTGGGCTTCCCTACTCGAGCACACGTACATATCGATCCGAACGCGGTGAAACTGTGCCTATCATGCATGCCTGTGGGCATGATGTACACGTGGCGACCCTTATCGGCGTTGGACGTCTCATGGCACAGATCCGCGATCAGTGGCGGGGAACGCTCATGTTGATTGGTCAGCCTGCAGAAGAACGCGGTGCTGGTGCCCGTGCAATGCTGTCCGATAGCCTCTATCAACGGTTCGGGCGACCGGACGTTGTGCTCGGTCTGCACACCGATGCTGAACACCCTGCTGGCACGGTCGGCGTTGCCCCTGGACCAACGACCGCGAGTGTGGACATGATAGACGTGACCATACGTGGCATCGGTGGTCACGGTGCATACCCACACACTGCCAAAGATCCAATCGTAATGGCGGCAGAATTTGTCATGGCGCTGCAGACAATCGTATCACGCCAAGTTCCACCCCGTGAGCCAGCAGTTGTCACCGTCGGTTCCATCTGTGGAGGAACAAAACACAACATCATCCCTGATGAAGTGCAGCTCCAACTGACCGTCCGCACCTACAACGATCGTATTCGCGAGCAGATTCTTGCAGCCATCAAGGCAAAAGCATACGGCATCGCGCGTGCTGCTGATGTACCGACTGATCACATGCCAGTTGTGTATGTCCGCCCTGATGAGCATACACCACCTCAACATAACGATACAGCGCTGGCACAGCGACTGGAACATATCTTCCAACGCGTTTTTGGGAAAGAGAACGTGTACCGCACCGAACCGACGATGGGAGGAGAAGACTTTGCTTATTACCGGCTCGGTGGTGCCATCCCATCCTGCTTTTTCCGAGTCGGTGGCGTCAATCCAGCAGTGTATGCACAGGCACAGACATCAGGGGAACAGCTTCCCTCACTCCACTCGGCACGGTTTGCGCCAGATGCAGAACAAACGCTCCGCACCGCGATGCGAGCAATGATTCATGCACTTCTCGACGTGTTTAGCAGTCGGTAATAACACAGCGCCCTCGCCGCAGCAGTGCGACGAGGGCGCTTCGACGATCCGTGCAGAGACGGGCTTAGTAGTCCATCCCACCGTGCATGTGTGGAGGATTTTGCTTCTCTGGCTCCGGCTTCTCAACGATGGTGGCTTCAGTTGTTAGCAACAGTGACGCCACCGACGCTGCATTCTCAAGCGCAATGCGTGCGACCTTCGTTGGGTCAATGACACCTGCTTCGAGCAGGTCTTCGTATTGCTCGCTGTAGGCATTGAAACCGAATGCGCCGGTTCCTTCCTTGACTTTGTTGGCGACGACCGATGCATCCAAGCCAGCATTGGCAACAATTTGACGAATCGGCTCTTCGATCGCGCGACGGATGATCGCAATGCCCATGTTCTGATCGTCGTTCTCGCCCTTGAGATTTTCAAGTGTGGACAAGCAGCGCAAGTACGCCACACCACCACCTGGGACGATACCTTCTTCAACAGCCGCACGGGTTGCATGCAGCGCATCCTCGACACGAGCTTTCTTTTCCTTCATCTCGACTTCCGTGGCTGCACCGATCTTCAGTACCGCGACACCACCGCTAAGTTTCGCCAAGCGTTCTTGAAGCTTTTCACGGTCGTAGTCGCTGGTGGTCTTTTCAACTTGCACTTTGATTTCGTTGATACGCTTTTTGATTTCTTCACTCTTGCCAGCGCCTTCGACGATGGTGGTGTTGTCTTTATCCACAGTGACTTTCTTTGCCATCCCAAGCATGTCGAGACCAGCTTGATCGAGCTTGAAGCCTTTCTCTTCGCTGATGACGATACCACCAGTGAGGATTGCGATGTCTTCAAGCATCGCTTTACGACGATCACCGAAGCCTGGCGCTTTGACCGCGCAGACACGGAGCGTACCTCGCAGCTTGTTGACAACCAGTGTTGCGAGTGCTTCGCCTTCGACGTCCTCGGCAATGATCAATAGCGGACGACCACTTTGCGCAACCTTTTCCAGAATTGGCAGGATATCCTTGATCGCCGAAATTTTCTTGTCGTGAATCAGAATGTACGGATTTTCGAGCACTGCCTCCATTGTATCGGCATCAGTCACAAAGTACGGCGACAGGTAGCCACGGTCGAACTGCATCCCTTCGACCACTTCCATTGTCGTCTCAGTGCCCTTGTTTTCTTCGACCGTGATGACACCATCTTTGCCGACTTTTTCCATTGCTTCGGCGATGAGATCACCAATCGCTTTATCGTTGTTGGCACTGATTGCACCGACCTGTGCAATTTCTTTCCGACCAGATACCGGACGCGAGATCTTCTTGAGTTCTCCAGTAACTTTAGCGACAGCAAGATCAATGCCGCGCTTGATATCCATTGGATTAGCGCCACTGGTGACGAACTTCATACCTTCGTTGAAGATCGCCTGTGCGAGGACGGTCGCCGTCGTGGTACCGTCGCCTGCAAGGTCACTTGTCTTTGACGCAACCTCGCGCACCATCTGCGCGCCAAGGTTTTCCATTGGATCTTCCAGCTCGATCTCCTTGGCGACAGTAACACCATCTTTGGTCACAGTCGGCGGACCAAATTTTTTGTCGATGACGACATTGCGTCCTTTCGGTCCGAGCGTCACTTTGACTGCATTTGCCAATTGGTCAACACCGCGCTTGAGCGCAGCACGCGCATCGACATCGAAAGTGATAATCTTGGGTGCCATAGCGTAGCCTCCTACAGTTAGTGGAACATTACTTATTGATGATTGCAAAGATGTCGCTTTCGCGCATGATCAGGTAGTCCTCGCCGTCGATCTTAATTTCCGTGCCGGCGTATTTACCATAGAGCACCTTGTCGCCGACTTTTACACTGAGCGGCAGGACTTTGCCGTCTTCCGTAATCTTGCCGTTGCCAACGGCGATAATTTCGCCTTGCATCGGCTTTTCCTTTGCTGTGTCAGGAATAATGATACCGCCCTTCGTCACTTCTTCTGGTTCAGATGGGCGAACAATGACGCGATCGTAGAGTGGGGTAAGGTTCATTGCAGTACCCATGCGATTGGTGGAACATATTGATCAAAATTAGCAGTCGCCATTGACGAGTGCTAACGCACCTTATTGTATGCCAACAGTACAATGGTTTTCTGGTGGGCGTATTTTCGCGCCGTTTTACCGATCGGTACCCAATGATTACCATTTGGCAGCGCATCGTAGTCGCAACACTTGGGTTGGCATCGCTCAGCTGGTTCGGTGCGACACTGGGACGTATGTTCGTGGTGTATGACCTATTTACCCCAGGCACTCTCGGATGGCGTAACATACCGATCGGACAGCGGCTCGATCAATTACGGCTGGCAGAAAATATCGCTACTCTTGCGTGGAGCAGTTATCTCGTCGCCATCATTGCCATGGCAGCTACGCTGATCGTCTGGCGCCGGCAACTTCGTCAGCACGGGTATCTTGCAATAGCAAGTGTTATCCTGACGGCAAGTCTTATCTGGCAAGGATGGATCAGCCCGATTGAGCTAAAATTGCTGCATCAATTTTCCAGCCGGTGGCAACCGCCCCCAGTGGAACACTACGAAATGATCTCCCCGCTGATATTCGAGCGTTTTTTCCGCCGCTCTCCTGCTGACTTCCTCAGCTTACTGACATCAGCGACAATCGTAACACTACTCATCGTCCAACCTCGACGGCTCGACTCGTGAGCAGATCTTCTTCCTTGCGAAAGCTGATCGAAGAAGCAACTACAGTGCTGCATACACATGGGATCGCTGTTCGACGTGACCGGTCAGTACGGTACGGTGGCAGCTGTATGCTCGACAACGTGCGGTATGTCGTGCTCGGCTCCAACCTGCCACCAGAAACAACGTTGGAGACTCTTCTGGAGGCAATCATCACCTTCAATTGCTCGGCAGAGGACTGCTCGGCTGCATTGGCTACACTGCTGGCTCGCCGCTCGCGAAATAGTTCTGCTGCAGCAACCGCTCAGCAATTACCACACCAGCATAAAGCATCGCAAGGTACAGAAAACCACTCCGGAGCACAAAAGCATTTGTCGTCCAATCCATAACGGTCGAACCGAGCAACGACAGCGTAAAGGGGAGAACGTACGGTTCCCACTGTGTCCGACGGCTACGCAGGTAACAGCGGAGGCTTTTGACAAGCATCATCAGATGGAACAAATAGAGCAACCCACCGATTGGTATACCAAACTTGATCAGTAATGCTAAGACACCACTGTGCACAAAGTGCGAACGAACTGTTTTCCCAAAGGAAGAATCGTAAAACACAAATTTGGTGCCTGGCCCAATTCCAGCAAGGGCAATCTGAGGGATAGTAAGCATGCGCAGAAGATGTTGTGTTTCATCCCGACGTTCAGCAACAGAGATTTGTTTGGTGGGATTGATAATCGTCGCCGCACGATGCCCGAGAATTTTTCCGACCAAAGGTAGTGTTGGTCCAAGCACAATCCATCCAATCACGACCGAGAGTGTACCGGCAACTGATAGAGCGACTGCCAAGCGAATCCGCTGAAGTGCTGGTAGCAGAACCAGCATCGTAACAATCGCGACTGCTGCCCCGGCCCACACCGTGCGTGTGTACGAAATGACAATACCACTGCCAATGACACCTGCACTGAGAAACCATAGCAACCGTTCCCACCATCGCTCACGATAAAGCAACAGCGAGATGCTTAGGAGGAAGCCGATCAAGTATACAGCATTGACGCCTTTGACACCACGAATTTGATAGGCGTAGAGTGCTTCGAAAATTTGCTGGCGGAAGGTGAGCAGTCCTGTTACCGATAGTCCCAGCGTCATCAGTACCAGTAACACGGTGAAAAAGCGGAAATCATCGGCAGTCGCAAACGCCGAACGGAAAACGAAGTAATATGCCGCCATTGCCACCAGCGCCCACTCACGTGCCCAGTCAAACAGACGCCCGCCTTGCATTGTTGCGGACAATCCGCTCAGCAGCGTTGCAATAAGTGCGATCCACAAGAACACATCTTTTCGCTCCCACACGAGCTGATAACGACGCACCGTGATCGCCCAAACAAACCAACCAGTGAGCAGTGTCGCCAAATAGGCTGCCATCCCGGCATCGAAGATCGTCACGTCAGCATCGTTTTGCCGGAAGTACACCGGCAAGATTGCAAAAAATGCCAGCCAGTGCAAACGCGGCACCTTCACCATGAAAACCACTGCGACTAAGCCGGCAATAATCCCCGCAAGAACATACCACACCCCCGTAGCTGCAGCTCCGGCAAGGACAATAGCCGCTACAATCGCAATCGCTCCTTCGACAGCAATATGTGAAAAATTATCCCGCATGAGGAGTACCTAAGCGCGCACTAATCCGTTTCCATTGATCCAGCATCGCTCCAGCAACGATTGCTGTCAATAAGCTACCGACCAACGCCCCCGCAACGATTAACGACCGGCGCGGACGATCTTTCTTGTAGGCTGGCACAGCAGGATCAACGACATACAACGCTGGCGATGAGCGCGTCAGGCTACTTTGCAGGTCTTCCAATAGGGGCAGCATCGCGGCTTTGAGCTTCATCATTGTTTCCAGCTCAGTGTAATACCGCATGTAATCATAGGCAACTTTCGGTGCATCGTTGAGCGAGAAATTCCCAACGAAACCCGGTCGTTGCTCGATGTCATGGACCTTCTGACGGAGTGATTCGACGACACGCCGTTGCTGTTCGGTGGCAGGATCATTGGAGCCGTATCGTTCCTCTAGCACACCGAGCACAATTTCTTGACTCATGAGCTGTGCTTTTGCTTCAGCAATCGCTGATGCGGCAGCATGCGCTTGCTCAAGCGGTGCATACATCAGCGTTTTTTTGCTGACCGCAGCAAGCGAATCGGCAACCGCGTTCATTCGCACCAGTGCTGCATCGAGTCGCTGTTGAATACCGCTTAAGACAACCTCATTTTCGCGCCGTTCCAAATCGCGTGCAATTTGGTTGGCGATCGTCACCACTGCATTCGCCATAGCGGCGGCACGGTACCGATCGCGGTCAACAATAGTGATGCGATAATTACCCGCCCCGTCAAGCTCGAGTTCGTATCGGTCGAGCAATTCCTCGCGTGCCAGATGCATTGCTGAATCGAGCGATTTTGCATCAGTAATGTCGTATGCTCGAATCAAGTCAAAATGCACGATGAGGGAATCAAGCAGCGCGCGGCTTTGCAACACAACCATGAAGTCGTATCCCATCGCAGGTGTTCGCGTTCCTGCAATGCGTGTTAAGCCGATGTCACGCAGCGCGCTTGAAATGCCTCCAAACATCGTTTCGATTCCCGACTGGGGACGTTTTGGCGGCACGGCATTGACTGTGCTCGCATACTCGTTCGGCAAAAAGAATGCAACTACCGCTGCTGCAACAGTGCCAATGCTAGTTACCAATGCAATCAGTCGCCGGTACCGCCGTAGCAGTACAACAAATCGAACCATTTCCGCTTCGCTAAGCGGGGTAGCAACACCATCGGCTGTAGAGCTGCTTTCGGCAGTCGTCTGCTCAAGTTTCATCAGGAGGAGACACGGAAGTAATAACACTGCACAAAACTACCGATTGGTTTCGGTGTTCGGAGACGGCAGGGGATTTTTCGCGCGGGATTGCTCGGCAATTTCCATTTTGTAAGCGAGCAATTGCTGGCGGACAGCCGGATCAAATGTAGCGATGATTTCTGCGGCGAGGATACCAGCATTGCGCCCTCCACCAATGGCAACGGTGGCAACGGGGACTCCTGCAGGCATTTGCACAATGGAATAGAGCGAATCGAGACCACCCAAATGCTGGGTCGGGATAGGAACTCCGATGACCGGCACAATCGTGTGCGCTGCAACCATACCTGGTAAGTGTGCTGCACCACCAGCACCGGCAATGATAACTCTCAATCCACGCTCGAGAGCAGTCTGCCCGTATTGAGCCATGTCCAACGGTGTCCGATGCGCAGAAACTACACGCATCTCGTAGGGGATCCCGAAACGGTCGAGCATTTCTGCAGCTTGGCACATCGTCGGATAGTCCGAGTCGCTACCCATCACAATACCGACAAGTGGCTGAAGAGCGTTCATGCGCGGTCGGTGATTGGTTTGCACTGCTGTACGGCTTTCTGTATGATTGCCCATAACTGCGTGCGCCCAGCACCAGTATGAGCAGATGTAAGCACAACGCCCATACAATGGTTACACTGCCTGAGGAGCCCTTGAATTTGCTCGAGACGCTCTTGCGCATGTGCATGCACAAGAGTGTCGGCTTTGGTCAACACAACTGCGTATGGACGATAATGTAGTTCAAGTTCTTCCAAAAGCGAGAGGTCGCCAGCGGTGGGCTCGTGACGGCTATCGAGCAGAATGCACGCAAGCGCCATCTGCCGCCGATGCAATAAGTATCCCAAAATCAGATCGCGAAACCGTTGCCGCTCCTGTTTGGAGACGCGCGCAAAACCATATCCCGGCAAATCCACAAGCATCCAGGCACCGTTAACCGGGTAGAAATTGATGCTTCGCGTTCGTCCGGGCGCTGCGCTTACATGTGCCAACCGTCGTTGCAGGACAAGCGCATTGAGCAAGGACGATTTCCCCACATTCGATCGTCCAGCGAATGCGACTTCGGGAAATGGGTAGTCCGGCACTTGTTCAAGCCAGTCGTAGCTGGCTAAGAAGCCGACCTTCGGTGCATTCATACAATTTCAGCGAGAGCCGTCGCCGCAGTAATTACAGACTGGGCATCCTTACGCCAACTCAAGAGGGCTGCTGCTGATCCGATGCGCGCGACTCAGCGTTTCCTGTTTGCTCTGGTGCAGAAGTGGTATCATCGGACACAGCGAGCTGGTCGGACGGTTCTGCTGCTGGAGCTTCAACCGAGACTGACTGCTCGGTTGCCTGCTGTGGAGCTTCTGCCGCTGCAGTTTCAGTAGCAGCTCCGCGCGCGTGCCGCTTTACTTGAGTGCGGCGCTTCCGTTGGAGTGATGTTGCACCATCCTGTGGTGCTGCCCAATCGACCAGCTGAATGATTGCTTCTTGTGCCCCATCGCCACGACGGAAACCGAGCTTGACGATACGAGTATAGCCACCGTTCCGCTCAGCGACAACAGGCGCAACGACATCAAAAAGCTCTTGCAGGACTGCTTCGTGCGGAATCTCACGTGCGACCAGCCGACGATAGTGCAAATCAGTCGTCCCGTATGGGCTTTGTCCACTACGCTCACGAAGGTATGCTCGGCGTGCTTTTGTAATAAGCCGTTCGACGTACGGACGCAGCTCTTTTGCTTTGGCTAACGTAGTTCGGATTGCTTTTTGGTCACTCCGAATAAGCGAAGATGCCAAATTCCGCAGCAGTGCTTTGCGGTGGCTTTCTGTGCGTTTGAGTTTGCGACCACGCTTGACATGACGCATGGGACTTGCTCACTTAGTGCGACTTGTGCTATGCTTCGATTGAACGTACAGGAAGGTCGTGGAGATAATGCTCCACGTCCATCCCAAATTGTAAGTTGAAACTTTGGACCACTGCAGTCACTTCCGCCAGTGTTTTGCGACCAAAGTTGCGGAAGCGAAGCAATTCTTGCTCACGATGCCGGACCAGGTCGCCAATCGTCTTGATATTCGCGGCACGGAGACAATTGTGTGCACGAACCGATAGTTCCAGTTCCTCGATCGGTTTGAGCAACAGCTGCCGAATCTCGTTGAAGCGCGGATCCTTTGCATTATCATCGTTAGCAAGCGTAGTACCTGCCTCGATTGGTTGCTCATGCGCGGACAGACCGTCCATTGCCACGCTGGTGAATAGCCGCGCATGCTCTATAAGCAGCTTTGCTGCATGCTCGATAGCATCCTGCGGCGAGATAGTACCGTCGGTCAACACATCGAGAACAAGTCGTTCATAGTCGGTTTTTTGCCCGACACGGTGTGGCTCGACTTTGTACACGACGTTTTTGATCGGGGTAAAGATAGCGTCAATCGGAATCATACCGACGGGAAAATCACTATTTACATGCTCGTCGGCAGGAACATACCCGCGACCGAACCCAATGCGAAGTTCGACGTCAAGCTCTGCATCGTCGGACAATGTGGCGATGAGATGATCGGGATTGAGCACGCGTACCAACGAACTATGTTCTTCAATGGTGCGTGCGCTCCAGATACCGGGTCCTGAAATTTTGAACGCCACACGCGTCAATTTAGGATCTTCGACTTTCAGCCGTACCTCTTTGAGGTTGAGGACGATTTGACTGAGATCTTCGACAACACCCTTGATGGTCTGAAATTCGTGGAGGACTCCTCCGATTTTGACACCAATAATAGCTGCACTGGGAATAGATGATAGTAACACGCGGCGGAGTGAGTTGCCGACGGTTACGCCATACCCTTCTTCCAGCGGTTGGAGAGTAAAACGCCCGTGCATTGGCGAAAGAGATTCGACATGAACGCGCTCGGGCATTTGAAATGTGGTGGTCATGGGTACTTCAGTCCGAGTGATGAAAAACTGTCGTTGTCAACGTCGGTTAGACGCGGCGCCGCTTCGGAGGGCGGCAGCCGTTGTGCGGGATTGGGGTGCGGTCAACAATAGACAGCACTTCCAATCCAGCTTGTGCGATAGCACGGATAGCTGCTTCACGTCCGGAACCGGGCCCTTTGACGATAATGTCCACCTTTCGCAAACCCATGTCGTAGGCTTCCTTGCCGGCTTTCTCTGCAGCAACTTGCGCTGCATAGGGAGTGTTTTTCTTCGAGCCGCGGAAGCCGTTGCGCCCTGCCGAGGACCAGCAGAGCGTATTGCCGTAGGAGTCGGTAACGGTAACGATGACGTTGTTGAACGTCGCTTGAATGTACACCTTGCCGTGAATGTCGGCAACAGTTTTGCGTTTGACTTTGCGCTTGGGAGAAGCCATCGAGCTCCAGTGACAATGATGTTACTTTTTGGCAACAGCTTTTTTCTTACCCGCAACCGTCTTTCGACGTCCCTTGCGGGTACGTGCGTTGGTTCGCGTGCGCTGCCCACGCACCGGCAGTCCGCGCCGATGACGCAAACCGCGGTAGCAACCGATATCCATCAGCCGCTTGATGTTGAGCTGCACTTCACTGCGCAGCTCTCCTTCGACTTTGTACTCGCTGATAACTTGACGAATACGGGCGATTTCTTCGTCTGTCCATTGGGCGACACGTTTATTGCCATCAACGCCAGCTTTTACTAGAACTTCTTCTGCCAGCGTCGGACCAATACCATAAATGTATCGCAAACTGATCACGCCGCGCTTGTTCCGCGGCAAGTCCACACCTGCGATCCGTGCCATAGATTTAACCTTGCCGTTGTTTCATTCGTGGATTTTTCTTGTTGATGACGTACACGCGCCCTTTGCGACGAACAATCTTGTCGTCAGGACTACGCTTTTTGACTGATGCTTGAACTTTCATGACTGGCTCAGCCTATGGTGGCAGAACGATTCGGTTATTTGTACCGATACGTAATACGACCTCGCGTTAGGTCATAGGGCGACAATTCAACAGTTACTTTATCGCCCACCAAAATTTTGATGAAATTCATCCGCATCTTGCCGCTTATGTGTGCCAACACCTTGTGTCCATTATCTAAGCGGACAATGAACTGCGTATTGGGCAGCACTTCTTCGATGACACCGTCAACTTTTATCGTGTCCTGTTTCGGCATACTGCGGTTGTGGTAATGAATGAACTGTCAGAACTTCTGCAGTATCGGTGCCGACGAGGACAGTGTGTTCAAAATGCGCAGCTGGCTTACCATCGGTCGTTCGCACTGTCCATCCATCGCGCGCGGTGTACACCGTAAAGACACCAGCAGTGACCATCGGCTCGATCGCTAACGTCATTCCTTCACACAGCACCGCCTGCCGATACCGATTGCGATGGAGTAATCCCGGTACGAAATTTGGTACTGCCGGTTCTTCGTGCAAGCTGGTACCAACACCATGTCCGACTAATTCGCGTACGCACGAAAAACCGTGCGATTCGACATGCTGCTGAATTGAGCGCGCAATGTCATACGTTGTATTCCCAGCGCGCGCTTGCGCGACACCGCGATAGAGCGCTTGGCATGTGACAGCCAGCAGCCGCTGTTTTTCTGGCGATACCGAACCGACTGCGAAGCTCCAGGCACCATCACCATAGCCTCCGTCGTACCGAACGCCACAGTCAATCGACACAATTTGTCCTTCTTCCAAACGCCGTCGTGACGGAATGCCATGAACAACCTCGTCGTCGATCGACACACACAGCGTCGCCGGAAACGGTGCCATATTTCCGCCACCACTACCATATCCTTTGAACGCCGGTTGTCCTCCGTGCTTGCGGATGAATTGTTCAGCCAAATAATCCAGATACTGCGTCTCGACACCTGGCTGGATATGCTCTGCCAGCATTTCGAGCGTCGCACCAACTAACCGCGCTGCTTCGGCTATCGCTGCACGCTCCTGCGGAGTGTGTTCAACTGTGCGTGCAGACGATGCCATGACAGCTGCCTCTTTTTCCATTTAGTAGCGCGATCCAGTCATTGCCATTCCGCGCCCACGGAGCCGTCCGCTCTTCATAAATCCGTCGTAGTGGCGCATCAGCAAGTATGATTCGACCTGCTGGAGTGTATCAAGTGCCACACCGACAATGATGAGCAAACTAGTACCGCCAAAAAACTGTGCAAACGAGTACGGCACATTCAATACGTTAGTCACAAAAACCGGCAGCAATGCCACGACCGCCAAGAACACTGCACCTGGTAGCGTGATACGTGTCAGAATCGCATCGAGATACTCAGCCGTCGGCGCACCAGGGCGCACACCGGGAATGAATCCTTGCGCTCGCTTGAGATCATCAGCCACCTGACGCGGATTGAACGCAATCGCCGTGTAGAAATACGTGAAAAAAATGATCAGGGCTGCGTACAACACCGCGTGTAGAACGGAGCGATCGCTGAACAGATGTGCAATATTGATCAGCGTTTGATTTTCTGGGAAGAAGCTCAAGATCGTGTTGGGAATGAACAAAATTGCCGACGCGAAGATGATCGGCATCACACCGGCGGTATTGACTCGGAGCGGAATATACGTCGTGTGCCCGCCGTACTGCTTGCGTCCCTCGATCCGCTTGGCGTATTGAATCGGTATGCGTCGTGCACCTTGGGTGACAAGAACAACCAACGCCACAACAACACCAAGGAATGCCACTAAAATCAAATCCACAACCCAGTTTCGCGCACCGGCGCTGATCAGTTGAATCTCATTTTGGATCGCAACAGGCAGCCGGGAAATAATCCCAATGAAGATGATGAGGGAAATTCCGTTGCCAATGCCACGTTCAGTAATTTGCTCACCGACCCACATGAGAAAAATTGTCCCGGCGGTCATAGTAGCAACCGCTGTCAGCGTAAACATCAGCCCTGGCTCAATGACGATCGAAGCACCTCCAGCGCCAGATGTTGTTGCTGTCATTTTGATACTCAGGCCGATTGCCTGCATTGCAGCAACAAATACCGTCAGATAGCGTGTCCACTGATTAATTTTTCGCCGTCCTTCTTCACCCTCGCGCTGAAGTTTCATCAGTTCGGGAACAAAGACACCCGCAAGCTGCAAAATAATCGATGCTGAAATGTATGGCATGATTCCCATGGCAAAAATCGCAGCGTTGCTGAATGCACCGCCGACGAATAGATCATAGAGACCGAACAGATTGTTAGGATCGCTGGTGGCTGCCGACGCTTTGAGTGCCTCGACGTCAATACCTGGGATGGTAATATGCGCACCAATGCGAACCACAATGAGCATCAACGCAGTGAAGATGATGCGCTGCCGTAACTCATCAATTCGAAAGATATTTCGAATAGTCTCGACAACTGTTGCCATGAATTACACGTGCGAGTATCTATTTCCAAACGCTTTTCGCCAGCACGGTAGCTGCAGCACCATCACGCTTCGAGTATCGTGCAATGACCACCAGCGGCTGTAATTTTTTCTTGAGCAGCCGACGAAAATCGGTGCGCGCTCACCTGGAGTGCGACTGTTAGTTCGCCATCGCCCAAAATTTTAATTGGGACATTTAGCTTTGAGACCGCACCAGCGCGATAGAGCACGTCTGGCGTAATCTCTGTGCCAATACGGCCATTCCGGACAAGCTCATCGAGCTGTCCAACATTGACAATTTGACACTCGGTGCGGAACGGATTGACAAAGCCAAATTTCGGGATTCGACGCGATAGCGGCATTTGTCCACCTTCGAAATTTCGCTTGTAGCGAAAATTGCCTCGCGACTGGTGTCCTTTGTGCCCACGCGTAGCAGTACCACCGTGTCCCGATCCTTCACCGCGCCCGATACGCTTGCGATTTTTTCGGGAGCCTGGCGCGTATGTCAAATTACCGATGTGCTTCATTTGCTGTCATTAGGAAGTTCTTCCACACGTACCAAGTGCGCCACTTTCGTCACCATCCCCAAGATTGGAGGAGTGGCATCATGGACGACCGTATAATTGGGGCGTCCGAGTCCGAGTGCTTCAATGATGCGTTTGTGCTGTTTTTTGGCATCAATGACACTTCGCACCTGTGTGATACGAATCTTTGCCATCGTTATTTCAGCCATTGATCACTTTTTCAACAGAAATACCACGCCGCGCAGCGACGGAGGCTGCATCTTCCAATTGTGCCAACGCTTCAATCGTCGCCTTGACCACATTGTGCGGGTTGGAGGATCCCAGCGACTTGGTTAGCACATCGTGGACACCGACCATTTCGAGAACTGCACGAACACCACCAGCTGCGATAAGACCAGTTCCTGGAGCTGCCGGCCGCAGGAGCACCTGCGCAGCACCGTACTTAGCCATCACTTCGTGCGGGATTGTCGAGCCATGCAACTGCACATGGATAACATTTTTCTTAGCTGCTTCAGTCGCTTTTTGAACCGCATCAACTACTTCACCGGCTTTACCCAACCCATACCCAACATGCCCTTGACCGTCGCCAACGACAACTAACGCCGAAAAGCTAAAGCGGCGGCCACCTTTGACTACCTTTGCTGTCCGCGAGACGCTGACAAGTTTATCGTTGAGATTGAGTTGGGGAATCTTCGCTCGTGCCATCGTTGTATTGCCGAGTCATGTTGGAACTAAAACTGCAGACCGCCGTCACGGGCACCTTCAGCCAGAGCCTGGACGCGTCCGTGGTAAAGAAAACCATTACGATCGAACGCAACGGTACTAATACCGGCTGCCAACGCGCGCTGCGCCACTAACCGCCCGACAGCGCGGCTGACGTCCACTTTCCGCTGCCCGGGTTCGATTGGTAGCTCTTTGTCCAGCGTTGAAGCACTGACAAGCGTCCGTCCTGTCGTGTCGTCAATCACCTGCACATAAATATGTTTGAGCGACCGATAGATACTTAGTCGTGGACGTTGCGGTGTACCGCGAATCTTCTTCCGTATTCCACGGCGCCGTCGCTGGCGACGTTCGAGTTTTGTATTGATAATCATTGTCGTTCAAGAGCGTTATTTACCTGCTGCCTTACCTGCCTTACGGCGGACGTATTCGCCAGTATAGCGAATGCCCTTACCTTTATACGGCTCTGGCGGACGAATAGCGCGAATGACTGCTGCTACTTGTCCGACCACCTGCCGGTCAATGCCTTTGACGCTAAACTGAGTCGGGCTGGCGACTGTAATGGCGATACCATCCGGTGGAATGACCACAACCGGATGCGAATAACCGAGCGAAAGCACTAAGTTCTTTCCTCGTAATTCTGCCCGATAGCCAACGCCCTGCAGCTCAAGCTGCTTTTCAAAGCCTTTCGAGACACCTATGACCAAATTTGCTGCCAGCGCACGCGTCGTTCCGTGCAGTGCACGGACATGTTTTTCGTCGCTAGCACGCTCAAAAATCAATTGATTACCTTCCTGACGGCACGTAATACCATCGGGGATGGTGATATTGCGTTCACCCAGCGGACCTTTAGCACGCAGGGTTGAGCCCTCGATGGCAATGGTAACGCCTGATGGAATTTCGACAGGTTTACGTCCGACACGTGACACAGCTTTGCTCAGCAGTTGTTTACCACACCGTACAAATGATTTCGCCGCCGACATTCTGCCGCCGTGCATCCTTGTCGGTCATAACGCCTTTCGACGTCGAGACGATCGCGATTCCCAGTCCGTTGTACACGCGGGGCAGCTCATCAACTGCCGCATATCGCCGGATACCCGGCTTGCTGACGCGCCTAATTTCTCGGATAACGGGCTTACCTTGGTAGTACTTCAGGTGCAATCGCAATGTTGGCTGCACAGCACCATTTTCCGAGAGGAGCTCATATCCCGCAATGTATCCTTGGTCTTTGAGAATGTCGGCGATGGCGATCTTCAGCTTCGATGCTGGGGCATCCACTGTCCTGTGGTGCGCCCGTTGTGCATTGCGAAGGCGGGTGAGAAAGTCACCAATTGCGTCGGTCACAGGCATGAAATGCACGCGAACATTAGTCGAACATCGTGGACTTGGTCCGAAACCGGTACTCACCGGTACCGATACCAACCATTTCGAGGTGCCACGCTAACCTCGATGCGTTGGCATCACCTCTGCAAATGCAGAGAAACGTTGTCAAAGGATTGCAAAAATACGATGCTGATACACAAGTTACCAGCTTGCTTTTCGCAAACCAGGAATTTTACCTTCTAATGCCAGTTGCCGCAACATATTACGGCACAGCATGAAATGCCGATACACCCCACGACCGCGCCCTGTTACCGAACAGCGATTCCGCACACGGACAGGATTACTGTTCCGCGGTAGTTTTTGGAGT
Source organism: Chlorobiota bacterium (assembly GCA_026416585.1). GTDB lineage: Bacteria > Bacteroidota > Ignavibacteria > Kapaibacteriales > NICIL-2 > NICIL-2. Next base: position 25,400 of record JAOAEV010000054.1, read on the forward strand.
GACTCGTAGTCGCCGGCCTTCTTGAGCGCAGATCGTTTGGCAGCATACTTTTCTGCCAAGCGCCGGCGTTTTCGATTGCGGGCCATGACTGCATCAGTTGCCATAGCTTCTGGTGAGTACGTAGTTAGTTACTCTTTTTTGCGAAATGGAAATCCGAATGCCTCCAGCAGCGCATACGCTTCGTCGTCAGCCTGGACACTGGTGACAAACGTAATGTCAAGTCCACGAATTCGATCAACTTTATCTACGTCGATTTCGGGAAAGATGATCTGTTCTTTGACACCGACAGTATAATTACCGCGCCCGTCGAAGGATTTGTCAGGGAACCCGCGGAAGTCGCGAATACGCGGCGCTGCGATATTGATGAAGCGATCGAGAAACTCATACATTCGCGCACGGCGAAGCGTTACGTGCACGCCAATGGGCTGCCCCTGCCGCAACTTGAAATTGGCGATAGAACGCTTGGCACGTGCCACTGCTGGACGTTGACCAGCGATCAGTTCCAGCTCATTGAGTGCGTTCTGGATTTGCTTGGCATCCTGCGCACCTTCGCCGACGCCCATGTTGAGTGAGATTTTCACCAAGCGCGGCACCTGCATGATTGACTTGTAGCCGAATCGGCTCATCAGATTCGGTACAATTGTTTCCCGATAGTACGCCTGTAAACGTGGCAGTGGGATATCCGCAATAGCGATATCGTCCAGCCGCGGACCTTCGTATTTGAATTCGAGCTTTTTTAGTTGTTGCTTCGCCATGGAGCTTTACGTAGTGGTTCGACTGGTGTGTACGTCGTTGTGCACACACATGTTACGAGGCAGCCGATGGCCGCTTGCGCGTCGGCTTTCCGTCCGGACCGACGAGCATCACATTCGAGTAGTGGATAGGCATTTCTTTCGAAATAACACCACCTTGCGGATATGCTGGTGAAGGACGCATGTGTTTTTTTCGCACATTGACACCTTCGACCAACACACGCATTTTCTTGGGATAGACGGCTATCACCCGCCCCGTTTTTCCTTTGTCATTACCGGCGATGACAATAACGGTATCGCCTTTTTTGATCTTGAGCTTCGTCATTGTACTGTCGAGCAACATTTAGACAACCTCCGGCGCCAAGGAGACAATTTTCATGAAATTCTTCTCCCGGAGCTCGCGAGCAACCGGACCAAAAATCCGGGTTCCGCGTGGCTCAAGCTGATTGTTGAGCAAAACCGCTGCATTCTCGTCGAAGCGGACATACGAGCCATCACGCCGACGGATCTCTTTTTTGGTTCGCACAACGACTGCTTTGACAACATCACCTTTTTTGACAGCACCGTTGGGCAACGCGGCTTTGACCGAAACGACAATCAAATCGCCAACAGTCGCATATCGTTTGTCGTGGCCACCGAGCACACGAATGCATCGGACGCGCTTGGCACCGGAATTATCGGCTACGACAAGGTTCGTTTCTTCTTGAATCATCGCTTATGACCAAAGGTTGTTGGACAAATCACTGTGCACGTTGGACAATTTCGAGCAAAGCCCACCGCTTGCGACGACTCAAGGGACGCGATTCAGCGATGCGGACGACATCACCGACATTGCACTGATTGTGTTCGTCATGCGCCATGTATTTTTTCGTCCGCTTGTAATAGCGCTTATACAGCGGATGCATCACCTGCCGCTCAACGGCAACAACGATCGTTTTATCCATCTTGTTCGAGATGACCACGCCTTGACGAATTTTCCGCCCCTGGCGGGGTTGTTCGTTCGTCGAGGTTGAGTCAGTGTACTCGAACGATGCAGTGCTCTGATGCATGTCCATCGCTTTATACTCGGATGTTGCGTTCGTGGAGAATAGTCTTCATACGTGCGATATCCTTCCGGAGGATACGCAGGTACGCAGTATCGTGGAGCTGCTTGAGTGCATGCTGGAAACGCTGCTTTGCCAGCGTTTCTTCCGCTTCACGGAGTGCCGCTAAAAGGTCTTGATCATTGAGTTCTCGCAAGTCGCGTGCTTTACGTGGCTTCATGCTTCGACCAAATCGAGACGTGCGACAATTTTCGTTTTGATCGGCAGCTTATGGGACGCCAACCGGAGTGCTTCCAGGGCAGCTTCTTTCGAGACGCCATCAACTTCGAAAAGAATACGGCCTGGCTTGACAACAGCAACCCATCCTTCCGGATTACCTTTACCTGAACCCATCCGCACTTCGAGCGGCTTTTTCGTAAATGGCTTATCGGGAAAAATGCGGATCCACACCTTCCCGTCGCGTTTGAGGTGGCGATTGATTGCAATACGTGCAGCTTCGATTTGCCGATTGGTGATCCACGCTGCTTCAAGAGCTTTGAGCCCCCAGGACCCGAAGACAACCTGCGACCCGCGATAGGCTTTGCCTTTGCGACGACCGCGCTGAACTTTCCGATGCTTGACGCGCTTTGGTAACAACATAGCCGAACGTGCCGTTGGTGATTATCGCTCCGATTGCTTACCGATGATTTCGCCTTTACAGACCCACACCTTGACGCCGATTGCACCATAGACGGTCTGAGCCGTCGCCGTTGCGTAATCAATGTCTGCCCGCAAGGTATGGAGGGGTACCCGACCCTCTTTGTATTGCTCGGTCCGCGACATTTCCGCACCACCGAGCCGACCAGAACACATAACGCGCACACCCTCAGCACCCATCCGCATCGCGGCAGACACCGCTTGCTTCATTGCGCGACGAAACGCAATCCGTCCTTCGAGCTGCTGCGCTATCGTATCAGCAACGATCTGCGCATCGAGCTCTGGGCGCTTGATTTCGTGTATCGTAATCGAAACATCGCTTGCCGTGAGCTTACTGAGCTCACTTTCAAGCTGTTCAACATCCTTGCCAGAACGACCAATGACTACACCTGGACGCGAGGTGTGAATCGTAACGACAATTCGCTTCCGTGTACGATCAATGACTATCCGTGATACATTTGCTTTTTTGAGGCGGTTACGCAGATACGTCCGCAGCATGATGTCTTCGCTCAGCTTCGCAGCAAAATCATCGCCGCGCTCAAACCAATTCGAATCCCAGCCGCGAATAATCCCAACACGAAAGCCTATTGGATTTGTCTTCTGACCCACGATTATTCCTTCGTTGCTACAACAATTGTCAAGTGATGCGAGCGTTTCCGGACTCGGTATGCCCGTCCCATCGGCGCTGGTTGAATGCGCTTGAGCATGGGACCATTATCAACATATATCTTGGCAACGACGATGCTCTCTGGGCTCAGGTACGGATTGTCCGCCTTTGCCTGAAGATTAGCAATCGCCGAGCGGAGCGCCATTTCTGCTGTTTTCGACGCTCGCTTATTGGTCAAGCGCAGAAGGGTTAGCGCTTCAGCTGCGCTTTTACCGCGAATCAAATCAACCACCAGCCGCATCTTTCGCGGCGAAGAACGAACGTACCGTGCGATTGCTCGTGCTTCCATCGATCCAGTGTACAAAGGTTACTTTTTGGCTTTATCTTCTTTCCGGTGCCCAGCGTGTCCACGAAAGGTACGTGTCGGTGCAAACTCGCCGAGCTTGTGTCCGACCATGTTTTCGGTCACGTACACAGGAATGAACTTATTGCCGTTGTGCACAGCAAACGTATGTCCCACAAATTCCGGAATGATTGTCGAAGCACGACTCCAGGTTTTGACAACCTGTTTTTTTCCCGTCGCATTGAGTTGCTCGACTTTCTTACGGAGTTTGTAGTAAACGAAAACGCCTTTTTTAAGCGACCGTGCCATGGGCTACTTCTATCAGTTCTTGGTTCGACGTCGAATGATAAGCCGATCGGATGTCTTATGTTTTTTGCGCGTTTTCAGGCCTTTCGCCAACTGACCCCACGGAGAACGAGGGTGCTGGCGACCGCCACCTGATTTTGAACGTCCCTCGCCACCACCATTGGGGTGATCGATTGGGTTCATCGCCATACCACGTGTCTGCGGGCGAATGCCAAGCCACCGCGCACGACCTGCTTTTCCAAGCATGATATTTTCATGGTCAGGATTGCTGAGGACCCCGATTGTTGCTCGGCACTGTGCCAGCACCATACGGATTTCGCCTGACGGCAGCTTCAATTGGGCATACTTTCCATCGAATCCCAATAGCTGCGCACCCAGTCCCGCACTACGCACCAACTGACCGCCTTTGGCCGGTTTGAGTTCGATGTTGTGCACAAAAAGCCCTGGGGGAATCTTTGCCAGCGGCAAGGTATTACCAACGTTATACTCGGCATTTTCACTTGACACAATACGATCACCAACCTTGAGACCTTGCGGCGCTAAGATGTAACGCCGCTCGCCATCGTCATACCGAACAAGCGCAATTCGACAGGAACGATTCGGATCGTACTCAATCGTCTCGACCGTGGCAAAAATGTCTGTTTTATCGCGCTTGAAATCAATGACTCGATAAAGCCGCTTATGTCGACCACCACGATGGCGCGAGGTGATGCGCCCGGTGTTGTTCCGCCCACCTGTCGAGGGTAGTGGCTCGCACAGTGGCTTATGCGGACGATCAGTGGTCAGATCGCTAAAGTCGCTGACCGAATAGAATCGTGTGCCAGGCGTAATTGGTTTGAGTTGACGCAGTGCCATTGTTCATTGCTCAGTCGTTCGTTTCACCTTCACCGCTGACGACGTCGATCGCATACCCCGGTTTGAGCCGGACATATGCCTTCTTCCACGTGCGCGTGCGACCTTCCTGAATACCACGGCGTGTATAACGCACACGCCGCTTTCCGTGCACAGTAACCGTGCGGACTTTTTCGACTTTCACGCCGAACATCGCTTCGACCGCTTGCTTGATCTCGATTTTATTAGCACTGCGGTCGACTTCGAATACATAGTGACTATGGATGCCTTTGACCTTCTCAGATTTTTCAGTCAAGATCGGACGTTTGATAATCTGAATCATGCCACTACCTCCTCGGTTGTAGAACGTGGCGAAAGAATCCGTGTCAGCATTTCGATAGCACCGGGAAGCAGCAGAAGCTTCCGGTGGCTCAAGATGTGGTACGCTGAAACTTTATCGGCAAGCACCATGTCGAGCATAGGCAAATTCCGCCCCGCACGCAGTACATCCGAATCAAAATGATCGACAAGCATCAGCGTTTTAGTTCCCTCAAGACCGAGTGATTTCAGGACGGCGGCCATCAACTTGGTTTTCGGCTGCTCGAGTGTTATACCTTCGACCACAACAATATTGCCCTCGCGGACCCGGCACGACAGAGCCGAGCGACGTGCTAACTGACTGACCTTTTTCGGAATCCTGATGGCATACTTGTGCGGCTGCGGACCGAACACCGTCCCACCACCGACCCACAGCGGCGACCGGATTGAGCCAGCACGCGCGGTACCACGACCCTTTTGGCGCCACGGCTTACGACCACCACCGGAAACTTCCTGCCGCGTTTTGGTCTTGTGAGTACCTTGCCGTTGATGAGCTAGATACGCACGAACAGCCAAATACATGGCGTGTTCATGCGGCTCGATATTGAATATAGCGTCGGGCAACTCAATGGTGCCGCTCTGTTCGCCGGTCTGAGTGAACACAGGTACCTTCATTGTTCTGCTGAGAGCGTGTGACTCATGAGGAAACCTTAACGATTTCAACCAGTGCATTTGGTGCCCCGGGGATACTACCTTTGACTATCAACAAGTTTTCTTCCGGGATCACCTGAAGCACTTCGAGATTACGGACCGTCGTGCGACGACCGCCCATCCGACCCGCCATGCGCATGCCGGGAAACACCCGCGAAGGGAACGACGAGGCACCGATCGACCCGGGCGCTCGCGTGCGATCACTCTGCCCGTGCGTTGCCATCCCGACACCACCGAAATGGTGTCGCTTGACAACACCTTGGAAGCCACGTCCAATGCTTGTCGCCGACACCTTGACGCGATCGCCCGGTGTAAACTGCTCGACAGTGAGCACATCACCGACATTTACGTTGATACCGCGGAACTCTCGCAGATAGCGCTGCGGGTCAACGCCTGCTTTTGCATAGTGCCCTGCCAGAGGACGATTGATCTTCCGTTCCGGAATCGGATCGAAACCGATTTGCACCGCTTCATATCCATCACGCTCGAGAGTGCGACGTAGCACAACCGGACATGGTCCAGCCTCGATAACGGTGCACGGGACGTATTCACCATTTTCGGTGATATACGATGTCATACCGATTTTTCGACCGAGCAATGCTGCCATCGTCGTTTCTTTCGATTAGCTCACAATTTGATTTCGACGTCTACACCTGCTGGAATATCCAGCTTGGTTAGTTCATCTATGGTTTTCTGCGTCGAGCTAAAGATATCTATGAGTCGCTTGTGGACACGCGTTTCAAATTGCTCGCGCGACTTTTTATCCACGTGCGGCGAACGGTTGACCGTAATAACAGTCCGTTCCGTCGGCAGCGGAATCGGTCCAGAGACCGTCGCACCGGTTTGCTTGACAGTGTGCACAATTCGCTCCGCCGATTTATCGATCAAATTGTGATCGTAGGAGCGGAGTTTAATGCGTATGCGTTGATGTGTTGCCACGACGCTTTCAACCACAGAGTGAACATTACTCGATGATCTTGGTAACGACACCAGCCCCGACAGTTCGCCCGCCTTCGCGAATCGCAAAGCGCAGACCTTCCTCCATCGCCACTGGCGTAATAAGTTCGACAATCAGGTTATCGACGTTGTCACCCGGCATGATAGCCTCGACACCTTGCGGCAGCTGAATCGTGCCGGTGACGTCTGTTGTCCGGAAGTAGAACTGGGGACGATATCCTGAAAAGAAGGGTGTCTTTCTGCCGCCTTCTTCAGCGGTCAGCACGTACACTTGTGCTGCAAATTTCTTGTGCGGAGTGATCGAGCCAGGTTTTGCGATAACCATCCCGCGCTCAAGCTCATCTTTCTCGACACCACGCAGCAGCAGCCCCACGTTATCGCCTGCCTGCGCTTCGTCGAGTAGCTTGCGAAACATCTCAATACCGGTGACAGTGGTCTTTTTGTGCAAGCCAAAGCCGACAATTTCCACTTCGTCGTTGAGACGAACAATCCCACGCTCGACCCGACCAGTACCCACTGTACCACGTCCCGTTATCGAGAAAACGTCTTCGACTGGCATCAGGAATGGCTTATCTACATCGCGTTGCGGAGTAGGGATATAGCTATCCACTGCATCCATCAATTGCCAGATACAATCGAAACGCGGATCGTCCAGCGGTGCACCACTCATACCAGCGTCGAGAGCCTGCAGTGCCGAGCCCCGGATAACAGGAATTTCGTCGCCCGGGAATTCATATTGTTTGAGAAGATCACGCACTTCTTCTTCAACCAGGTCAATCAGTTCAGGATCGGCAATATCCACTTTGTTGAGAAACACGACAATCCGCGGCACCCCGACTTGCCGAGCAAGCAGAATGTGCTCGCGCGTCTGTGGCATCGGACCATCGGTAGCTGCAACCACCAAAATCGCACCATCCATTTGAGCGGCACCAGTGATCATGTTCTTGATGTAGTCAGCATGACCCGGGCAATCTACGTGTGCGTAGTGCCGCTTTTCAGTTTCGTATTCGACGTGCGCAGTATTGATCGTAATACCACGCTGCTTTTCTTCCGGTGCGTTGTCAATTTGATCGTAGGCACGCGCTTGCACGGAGGGATATCTCCGTGCGAGTGCATACGTGATCGCTGCTGTCAGCGTGGTCTTCCCATGGTCAACGTGACCGATCGTTCCCACATTGACATGGGGCTTGGTGCGAACGAACTTTTCTTTTGCCATAAAGCCTCCGAACTGGAAGAGTGGAACAATAAAACAAATGTTAGACGTACGATTGCGCTGTTGGAACTATTGCTGGCTCATAGTGCGAAAATGCCATCGTATACACTGCTCGTCCTTGCGTGAGCGAACGCAATTGCGTGACGTATCCAAACATTGCTGCCAGCGGCACCGTTGCATGAACAAGCGTTACTGTTCCGCGCTGCTCGACATTCTCGATGCGACCGCGACGGCTGTTGATATCAGCAATAACGTCTCCGACAAATTCGCCCGGTGTTGTTACTTCCAGCGACATAATCGGCTCCATCAACACCGGAACTGCATCACGGTACGCCTCGCGCAACGCGATCGTCGTTGCCACGCGGAAAGCGATTTCATTGGGCTCTGTCTCGCCAATAGACGCAGCCACCAGTCTCACAGTAATATCAATGAGCGGATAGCCCATAATAGGTCCGGCAATGAGCGTCTCGCGTGCAGCATCTTCGATCGCACGAAGGCATTCAACCGGCAACAACTGCTGGCTGATTACCGGACGATCATCAACGAATACGAAACCACTACCGTTGGGCGACGGACTCACTTCGAGCTCAACGTCGGCAACAAACGTTTTTGCACCCTGCACACGCTCGAAATGTCCACGCTTGCGAACAGTTTGCGTAATCGTCTCGCGATAGGCAACTTGCGGCTTTCCGACACGCACAGGTACACCGAATTCGCGAGCCAGACGATCAACGACTATTTCCAGGTGCAACTCTCCGACTCCGCTGATCACTAACTGTCCCGATTCAGGATCGGTCGAATAACGGAACGTCGGGTCCTCATCGGCAAGCGCAGCAAGTGCAGCGGCAAGCTTCTCTTGATCAGCTGTTGTCTTCGCCTCGATGGCTTGAACGATGACTGGCTCGGTGAAACTGATACGCTCGAAGAGTATCGGGTGTTTTTGTTCGGCAATCGTTTCGCCTGTTCGCGCCCGCAGGCCAGGTATTGCCACGATATCGCCAGCGTATGCTTCGGGAATTTCCTCGCGACGATCTGCTTGCATATGCAGAATTTTTTGTACGCGCTCGCGCTTACCCGTCGAAACATTAAGCACCGTCTGGCCTGGTCGAAGCACGCCAGAGTATAACCGTATAAACACCAACCGACCTGCATGGCGATCAGCAACAACCTTGAATGCCAGCGCCGACAGGGGCTCATCGTCGAGCGGCTGACGCTGAAGCAGTCGTGACGAATCACTGGGATCGTACCCACTTGCCGCTCCAACATCGAGCGGCGACGGCAAGTACTCAACAACTGCATCAAGTAACTGCTGAACACCTTTATTACGGTACGACGACCCACACAACACCGGCACTGCACGCAGTCGGAGCGTCCCTGTTCGAAGCGCTGCTTTCAATTGCTCGGCAGCAGGTTCAATCCCATCAAGGTATTGCTCCATAAGGTGGTCGTCAAGCTCGACGATTTTCTCAATCATTGCAGCACGTGCTTTCTCGGCACGCTCGCGATGTGCATCGGGTATTTCGATGGTGGTGTAGCGAGCACCAAGCGATGCATCGTCGAAAACAACTGCATGCATCTCGATGAGGTCTATGATCCCGGCAAAGGTTTCCTCAGCACCTATGGGTATCTGAACCTGAATTGGATTAGCGCCGAGTTTAGTGCGAATAGACTCAACTGCAGCATCAAAATCAGCGCCGACACGGTCCATTTTATTGATGTATGCGATACGCGGAACCCGATACTGGTCAGCTTGATGCCAGACAGTCTCCGACTGCGGTTCGACACCTTCGACCGCCGAGAATAGCGCAACCACACCATCGAGCACACGGAGTGAACGTTGCACTTCGGCAGTAAAATCCACATGTCCTGGCGTATCGATAATCGTAATGCGATAGTCACGCCAGGTGCACGATACCGCAGCCGAGGTGATGGTAATTCCTCGCTCGCGTTCCTGCGCCATGTAGTCGGTGATTGTCGTGCCCTCGTGCACTTCGCCAAGCCGATGTGCAACACCGGTGTAGAACAAGATGCGCTCGGTGGTCGTTGTTTTACCGGCGTCAATGTGCGCCATGATACCGATGTTGCGCACACGCCGAATATCGAACCGCCGGACCATCGCGCCAGTCACCTATGTATTATCGTACGTCAAAGAACCATACCCACCAATGGTGACTTCTCACCATTTGAAGTGGGCAAATGCTTTATTTGCTTCTGCCATCGCGTGCATGGTATCGCGCCGTTTGATCGCCCCGCCTTCACCATTGGCAGCAGCAATGATTTCGTTCGCCAATCGAATCGCCATCGTTTTATCGCGGCGCTCGCTTGCATAGTCGCGAAGCCAACGGAGCGCAAGTGATAGCCGTCGTTCTTCCCGCACTTCCATCGGCACCTGATAGGTCGCGCCACCGACCCGCCGCGGACGCACCTCCAAAACCGGTGCCACATTCGCTACTGCACCGCGAAATACCTCGAGCGGATCCCGCTTGGTTTTTTGTCCGACGAGCGTGAACGCTTCGTACACAATTTTGCGGGCTATGGTCTTTTTACCGTCCTGCATGATGCAGTTGATGAGCTTGGCGACCATTACATCGTTGTAGAGCGGATCCGGCTCGATATAGCGTTTTGGTGCTCGTTTCTTTCTCATAGCGACTTGGCGCAGTAATTACTTCTTAGCAGCTGCTTGCTTTGGACGCTTCGCTCCGTACTTGGAGCGCCCTTGCATCCGTCCATTTACGCCTTGCGTATCGAGTGCACCGCGAACAATGTGGTAGCGTACACCCGGCAAATCTTTGACCCGCCCACCCCGGACCAACACGATACTGTGCTCCTGGAGATTATGCCCTTCACCCGGGATGTATGCGGTTATTTCGATGCCATTAGTCAAGCGTACACGCGCGACTTTCCGGAGCGCAGAGTTCGGCTTTTTCGGTGTAGTCGTGTACACCCGCGTACAAACACCGCGCCGTTGCGGACAACTCATCAGCGCCGGTGACTTCGATTTCTTGAAGGGATTTTGCCGACCCTTCCGAATCAATTGTGCGATTGTAGGCATGCGCGTTGAACCGACTTCGACAGTGACACTACTGTAAAACGCACGAGGCGTTCCAGAATTAGCCCGCAAAAATACAGCGCACCCCCTCGATTTTGCAAATAGCAGATTTAATGACCATCACCAAGGAGCACAATATTGCTGCGCCGGCGTACTGTTCGGAGAGCATTGCGTGTGTCAACAACTACACGGCTGGCGCGTGCCACCATGCGATAATCTACACAGGAATGATCTGTCGTGACACACACAACGTGGTACCGACGCAGCAGTGCCTCTGTCAAACGCGGTTTAGAATGAAGCACCGTCGCAGTGGGAGTATCATCGAACAAGGTCACCGTTGGAATGTAGGGGTCGTAATAGTCCACGGTGCCAACACCCTCACCAAGAAGCAACTCGGCAACTTTCAGCGCCGGCGAATGCCGCAAGTCGTCCACATCACGTTTGAAAGCCATTCCCAACAGTAACACTCGCGCACGACGAAGCTCAACCGGCTGTCGGGCAATTTCCCGAACGATCATGTCGCGCACGTAATACGGCATCGACTCGTTGACTTCGGCTGCAAGCTCAATAAAATTCGTCGTAAAATCGTAGCGTCGTGCCATCCACGACAGGTAATACGGATCAATCAAAATACAGTGCCCTCCGATACCAGGGCCTGGATAAAACGGCATAAAACCAAACGGCTTGGTTGCAGCCGCTTCAACAACTTCCCAAACATTGATCCCGATACGGTCGCACAACTGCGCAAGTTCGTTGACCAAAGCAATATTGACGCTGCGAAAGATGTTTTCCAACAGTTTTTCCATTTCGGCAACCTCAGGTGACGAGACTGGAATCACGGTCTCGATCGCCAAGGCAGTTACCGCGCATGCCAAGTCGGTACATCGAGGGGTAATACCACCAACGACAATCGGTGTATTCCCTGTATGCCACACTTTGTTACCAGGGTCCACACGTTCCGGTGAAAACGCCAAAAAGTATTCCTCACCGCAGCGAAATTGCTGCTGTTCGAGCAGTGGTTGCATGTAATTGCGCGTAGTGCCTGGGAACGTCGTACTCTTCAGAACGTACAGCTGTCCTGCTCGCTTATGAGCAGCAATTGTACGCGTCGCCGACAGAATGAACGAAATGTCGGGATCCTTGTTCGCCGTAAACGGTGTTGGGACACAAACGAAAATCACATCGCATTCGCCCAAGCGTGCAGCATCATTGGTTACTTCCAGAACACCATTAGCGACGCACTCAGCAATAACGCGGTCGTCGAGGTCGCGAATGTAGTTGGTACCGTGTTGCAACGCAGCAATTTTTTCAGTGCTAACATCGTAGCCAATCGTGCGGATACCCTTTCGAGCGTATTCGACCGCTAATGGTAACCCAACATAACCGAGCCCGACGACACCCACGACAAGCGTTTGATTTTCGATGCGTTCGCGAAGCTGTTGTTCCCAACGGTTTGAACGTTCATTCATAATTATGGGCGCGCATAGTGTGGAAGGTGTGTGCCAAGCGTGGCCTGGAGCTGTGCGAATACGTGCTCGACGCGCTGGCGAGCATCTGCTGTCTGCGGCGACAGGAGCCAGTAAAACTCGCGCGCAGCGACAGGGCTGAGCGGCATCAATCCTTGTGAGCGATGCACTGCTGCTACCCAGCGGACAACTGCCGTCCAATTGAGTCGCTGGTTGAAACCAAACTCAGTGGTACGATCGAAGACCAATGGCGACGACTGCGCTGCACCAGCAGAAAATGACTCCAATACGACCGTTGGCAACGTATCGCTAGCAGCAACACCAAGCACCGGCATTTGCGGTGCAGCAATCGCCACAGCACGGAGCAAAAGGTACGTTGCTGCTTTGTGTCCGCCGTGTGTTGTATGGGTCGGTAGCAGACCTATCGCGAGGTCGTAGCGGCCCTCGGTAATGATCCGCTCCAAACGCCGGCGCACAGCAGCAGTATCCCACACTCCGAGCGTTTCGTCGAGGTTCTGATTGTACGCATGGTCGCGTTCGTCGAGAAAGAAGACCGTCCGCACACCGAGAAGTTCAGCCGATTGAAGCATCTCCTGCTTACGAATGCGTGGTAAGTGCGCACGAGCAACTGAGTCCGTCGTTAACGGTAATCGGTAGAGCTGCTCGGCAAGTGTCGAGTAGCGATAGCCAGCCTCCCCATTGGTTACAACACAGATGTCCACAACGGCATGCTGGTAGCGAGCCAGCGCAAAAAGAAATGCTGCACACCCGGTTTCATCGTCGGGATGCGCCTGCACGACAAGAATGCGTGGTTGCCCACTGGCAACCACGCACACCATCGCCAGTCTCAACGCCCACCATAGCAAACAGTACTGCTTCATGGGCAGCAAAATTAGCAGCGCTGTTGTTCAGAATTTTTGCTTTTCCAGAAAGATTCCCTTGTCCACTTTTACAAAAAATTGCTGATAAACATCCGGGTCCACCACGGGATACGATTCGATGACAGCCCCTTCGTTGTCGAGAATGCGTGCAACCAAGCTAACTCGCACACGCGTTTGCCGCGCGCCGAACGCGGACACATTGACTGTTGCCTCGATTTGTTGGATGTTGCGGTACCGTGATGGCTGTTGTGCTGTTGTCGATTGCACGCGCCCGCGCGAGATTGCTGCCGCAAAGATCTCTGCCCATGTTTGTTCCGGCGACGAACTCCGCCCCGCGCGCGCCCGATCAGCGAGCATGATTTCCTTGATCGCGCTGATAAGTCCCAGCTCCACTACTGCATTGCGCACGGTGAAGCCATCATCCTGTAGCGTATTAAGCACCGCTTTCATGACGAGCTTAACGTCGTTGGTATCAAAGTCTCGTTGCTGGTATTGACGCCGCTCCAATTGTGTCTGGTCTTGCTGTGGTGGCTGTGTACGATTGATAATCGTGCATCCACTCACCAGCAGAGCAGCAAGTGCAACAATCAACAGCGGTGTTTTCATGGCAGATGTTGGCTAAAATTTTGATGCATGGTAGGTGAACGAATCAACGCGACCTCTATCATCAAACTTGATGACAACCGTCAATGTTTTTTGAGTACGGAGCACTGCCCCCGATTGGCTGGCTGTGCCTGCCAAAATCAGAAAGAGCGCATTTTGGCTGTCGGAGTACGTTACCTCTGTTGCAATCCGGTCGTAAACCCAGGTTTCCCGACCGTCAGCATCTTTGGTAACAATGTTCGGCGAACCGAGTGCTTCCGCAACTTCAGCACCGCTCATCCCACGCCGTATTTCGCGCTGTACTTTGCCGACAGTCAGATCTTCTCGACGCGACGCACCGACATCGGAACGATGATCAGCAGCACTTTTACATCCTTCCCAAAGTGGAAGCATCAAGACTGCTGCGACCAACACACGAACGAGAGTTTTCATCACATGCTCATAAATATGGTACGACAATCTAAAACGCTGCTTGAATACCAAAAGAAATAACGTACAAATCGGTTCTCGATGAGCCGGTAGCGGTCTCGACACCTTTACTGCCATCAGAGGCAAACCGCCAGAACGTGTACTTTGAAAAGTCACCATAGATGTAACGCAATCCAAGATGGATGTAGTATGCTTGCCGCGAGACTGGAATATTGAACACATCAACAACTTTGACGTTGATTCCCGTTCCAATGGAATACTGGAACGGTACATGCGAACGGGAGTCGTCCTGCTCGCCGCCTAAGTTCGACTTGAGTGAATAGGTCGAGCTGATAATGGTCACCCCCCCACCTGCTTCGACGTACGGTTGTAGCCATCCAACATCCGGAGCGATGCGTGCAACAATAGTAATTGGAATGAACGCGATCGAGGTATTGACTGTGTCGTACACCATCCGCGGGACACCGTTGATGACAAGCGGCGTTTGATACGTTCTCTCTTGAGAACCATAAAACAACACATCGAGCATTGCCCCAACAGCAACCGGCACCTGACGAAATTTATAGCCGCCGTTGAAACCGAATCCTAAACCCCACCCATTATTGATACTGTCAAGAAAGTGCTTGAAATTGCCGCGCGGTTGAGAATATGCAAAGTAGAAACTGCCGAACCACTCAAGGGGCTGCTGCCGGAGACGTTCGATCTCTCGCTGATCATCGAAAGTATCTTGCCCAGCACCGGCGATTGGGGGTTGAGTATCTTGTGCAACCAGTGATAACGCTGCAACAAGCACACACGCAACGCCCACAACCATTATTCGTACTGTCATCATCGTTCAGCGAACAGTGGAACAAACTGAACTATGCGAAATTTGCTATTGGTCGAGTCTATCGCACACGCAAGCGATGACCGCATTTTTTCATCTGATGCCGCAACCGAGCAAGCTCATCAGTGTCGAGCAGTTGTTGCAGGCGTATCGCATCGGTTTTTTTCCGATGGCTGAAACCGAGCACGTCGTGCTTTGGCATTCGCCTGATCCGCGGGCAATCATTCCGCTCGATCGGGTACATATTGCTCGCTCAGTACGTACACTTGTCAAGAAAGGCATCTTCACAGTGCGTAGAAACGGTGATTTTGCCAGTGTGATTCATGCCTGTGCCGATCGCCCGCACACGTGGATTTCGCGAGACCTCATTCGCCTCTACTGTCGTTTGTACGAGTTGGGATACGCGCATTCAGTCGAAGCGTGGCACGAGGGCCGCCTTGTTGGCGGACTCTATGGCATCGCAATTGGCGGTGCATTTTTCGGCGAGTCAATGTTCTCGCGTGTCAGTAACGCATCGAAAGTGTGGTTTGCCTATCTGGTTGAGCATCTTCGCCAGCAGGGATTTGTGCTGCTTGATTCGCAGTACGCCAATCCGTTCACTATTTCGCTCGGTGCCATCGAGATCCCGCGCCGGCAATACCTTGTCAAACTTACGGAGGCGCTCGCACTGCCATGTACATTTTGATTGTTTGTGCTGTGTGCCTGTTCGTCAGTGGCTGCCGTGACATTGCATTGCAGCAAACCCCACCAGTTCGGCTGCTTGACTGTCCGCCATCACCTGTACCCGAATGCCATCCGAGCCGCTGGGAAGGCGATTCGCTTGATACTACCACCGTTCCACCACACCGCGACCAGCAACACTGGTGGCGCATCCGCACTGTACGCGGAGCAAATGGACCCACCCAAGAATATGCGCTGTGCTTTTTCGACTCACGCCGCGGTTGGCTCACACATGGCACTACGGCGGTACAACATGCGACGCCGATCCTGATGGCTGCCACCGACTCGCTAATCATCACCGGCAAGGACATCCTGCTGGACGGATTCCGGAGCATTGGCACTTTTACCACCGACGGCCGCACGATCCTTGCCGGTGGGCTCCCTGACGGCTCACGTCGTGCTCGTGTGGTGCTCCTTCATGGCATACGCACTGATTCCGTACATGCTCGCGGAACATCGCTGCTAATTGGGCAGAACGAGTGGACATCCCACCCCGCACTTTCCAGCGATGGAACGCTATTGATCGTCGCATCCAACCGCGATGGTGGCTATGGTGGGCTCGACCTATGGTACTCGATTCGTCGCAGCGATGGCACGTGGGATTCGCTCCGCAATCTTGGTCCCACACTCAACACCCCGTGCGACGAACTGTCGCCGTTCATTGCGTCCGATGGCACGCTGCTGTTTGCATCAAATGGCCACGCCAGCATGGGTGGATACGACCTATTTGCTGCTCGTCTTGTGCGTAGTAACTCGGCTGTGATTCCTGGGGCCGTCGAAAACCTTCGTCCGCCTATCAATACGAGTGCCGATGAGATTTTTCCTTCGACGTCGGGCGATTGGAGGCGGCTGCTCTATTGGAGTTCAAATCGTCGCGATCGGAACTTTGATCTCTACGTTGCCGAACGACTCGAGCGACCGAAGGCGCCACCACCTGCAATTACTAGCGAAGAAAAAACCGACGAGGTCACACCCCGTGCACGAATTCGCGGAAGAGTACGCACCGCTGACAAACATCCCGTCAGGAACGCCGACATCAGTGTGCACGACATCGAACGCCGCAGAACAGTTGCCCAAACCCAGACTGATACTATCGGCACATTTGAGGTAATCGTACCCACAGAACGCGAGTTAGAAATCACTGCCCAAAGCGAATCAGGGTTTTATGACACCCGCCGCATCCGCATTCGGCGTGAAGATACTGCAGTGACAATTGCCGAAGACTTTACCATCCCTGCAGTGCTGACGCTCCGAATTAATTTTCCCCATGACCAAGCACGTGTGCCATACGAATTCGTGCTCGACTCCAACGGGATGCAAACCGACCATCGCTGGTCCGATGAACTCGACCGCGTTGCAGAAAACATCTTGCGCTACCGCGACCGAATCAAGCGCATTGTCCTGGTTGGACATACTGACCCTAATGGTACCGACGCATACAACCTGGATTTAGGACGCCGCCGCGTCGAGTTCGTCATCGAAGAGCTCGTCAAACGTGGCGTGCCGCAGTCACTGCTCGAAGGAACTTCCGCCGGCGAGCGTCAGCTCTTGCCGCGCCGAGCAGGTGAGCCGACCAATCAATACTACCGCCGCAATCGCCGGGTGGAATTATCGAAGGTGCTCCAGTAGTATGATGCACCGAATTGTAGCAATCGGGATTATCTGCTGCGCAGCTATCACAGCGCAACAACGTGGTGCATCTACGGACACCATCACGGGCAGCGATTTTCTCCAGTACGTGTCCACAGGTTGGTTCCCACGTCCATATAACGCCGTTGGCACATACATCGGGTCAGCTCTGAACGTTTACCAACACAGCAGCGCCGGGAACATTCATACACGTGGCACACGACCCATTGCAGGAACATGGAGTACCGACCATCCCTTCCGCAGCAGGGAGGAAGATATCAAAAAACCATGGTCCGACGACAACGCCGACGTTGATTTCCCCGATCTTGGCTATAGCGCTCCAGTAATGGCACGCGTGGAGTGGAATGTACCACTGCTCCATTGCATCGTTCGCCTTGATGCTATGTACGAGATATCGCGTGAGCGGCTGTACTACCTGGACACATCGCGGAAATACCTATCGCTTAGCGGTATGCCAACTCCATTTCGCGAGGTAAGCATCCTGTTCAACAATGAGCATTTTCTCGGCACCCGTCTCGGCGTAATGGTACCGATCTACGGTGCATTCGTTACCAGCGAGCCACTCCAGTTTGATTCGACCTCTCGTTTTACAATCGACCGACTTAGTTCGTTCTACTACGTCAGTGCTGGTATTCACGGTGCAGCACTCATCCTCAGCGAAGCAACACAGTACGTGCAAATCGCCGATGCAAAATCCGCCCTTCGATATGCCAACGGACAAGACACCGTCACACTGCTGCACAAGGCGCGACTATCAACAGCGGCTCCTGTGCGCTGGCATGCTGATGTGTCGATCGGCTGGCAAGCATCGTTTGGCATTTTCTCATTTTCCGTCGAAGCATATGCGTCGTTTCCGCTATCGAGTGTGCTGAATGACGCACAGTGGATGCTCTACCGCTACGGTCTGCGGACGGCAATTGGGTGGGAACGGTGATTTTTGCAGAAGTGTCCACTTCTGCAAAATCGGAGCATATGTCTGGACCTCCTTATGCTGACAGCGGGATTAGTGTCGTCGTGCCATTTCTTGACGAGCGCGACTCGCTCGGCGAATTGATTGAGCGCCTCGAGCGCGTGCTTGCTTCGCTGGCGGGAGATGCGTACGAAATCATCTTCGTGGACGACGGCTCACGCGATGGTTCGTTCGAGGTTGTGCGCAGTGCACACGAGCGTAACCAGCGAATTCATGCGATTCGCTTCCGGCGCAACTACGGTAAGTCTGCAGCGCTTGCCGTTGGTTTCGAACATGTGCACTACCGCATTGTCGTCACACTTGATGCTGACTTGCAAGACGATCCTGATGAAATCCCTAAGCTGCTGGCAAAGCTCGATGAGGGATACGATGTCGTCTCTGGCTGGAAACAAATACGGCACGATCCGCTCGAAAAGACATTGCCTTCGAAGCTCTTCAATGCTGTTACATCGCTGGTCAGTGGCATTCGTCTGCATGATTTCAATTGCGGGCTCAAAGCATACCGCGAGGAAGTTGTTCGGACGCTCACGCTTTATGGGGAGATGCACCGATACATCCCCGCCCTTGCGCACTGGGAAGGATTTCGCGTTGTTGAAGTGCCAGTGCGCCATCATCGGCGCAAATACGGACGTTCTAAGTTCGGTGCCAGCCGCTACGTCAAAGGTTTCTTGGATCTGCTGACAGTCGTGCTCACAACACGCTATCTGAAACGTCCGCTTCACCTTTTCGGCTCAATCGGTACACTGCTACTTGTCGCCGGATTCACGATCGCACTTGCATTGACGATCGAATGGGCAGTGGGTGGAACGTATCTGACCAATCGTCCACTACTGCTGATGGCAGTAGCGTTCATGATTGTGGGCATGCAACTGATTTCCATCGGATTGGTTGGTGAACTCGTCGTGCGTCAATCGCAAAGCACACGCGAATACCATGTGCGTGAGCGGCTCTGAGCATCATTGTTTGCGTCAAAGGCGGTCGTATATTCGCCCGCAGTCTTGTATCTCACCCGATCGTCTCAATGATTCGTTCTTGCGCGGCAGTGGTCATTGGTATCGTGCTTACTATCAGAGCTGTAGCACAGGTACATCCTACGACCGCATCTTTCGGCTACACGGCAACATTTCTGGTCAACAGTCCCGCGACAAACTTGATTTTCACACCGTCGAACAACGATTCAGGATTTGTGTACGTCACTGGTTCGCGCTTTGTCGGCGCGCAATCGGGGATCACGCTGCGGCTCACCCACGCACTCGATGAACAGACGCGATGGTTTGTGCCAGCCAGCATCGAAGCAGTTTTCTTTCGCGGTAAGCAGCGACTGGAAAGCCAACTGTTCATTGGTCGTGGAGAAGTCGCAGCCGAAATGTACACGCTTTCCAGCGGCATTCAATACCGTGTACTTGACCTACCACTGGCACAAGCGTTCATCTATGCGTCCGCCGAGCCACGTGTTTCGTATCTGAGCGGCGTTCGTTTTTCCTATCAGGTCAGCGATAAAGCAACCGGTCATCTCGTTCCGGACTACTCGCTTGATACCACGCTCAAGCAGTCGGTGGTGCGCGCCGGCGGCACTCTTCGCGTGGGCGCACAAGGTGTTCTCGACGAGCGCCTGATGATCAATCTGAGTATTGCATGGGGAGCGTTCAACCTCATCGGTCGCGATAGTCGCACAACTGATCCACAGCGGCGCGGCTACCTACTGACCCCGACACGCATTTCGGAAACCAATGAGGCAATCGAACAATTCATGCAATTTTCGCTCTGGATTCAGTACCCATTCTGACAAGTTTTCTTGTTCTATGCGCGTTGTCATTGTTGGTGGCGGTTTGGTTGGGGCGCTATTGACGATACTTCTCGGTCGGCGCGGCTACGATGTTCATCTTCTCGAGCGCCGTGCGGATATGCGCGTGCACGGCTACAGCGGCGGGCGTTCAATCAACCTGGCGCTAAGCGACCGTGGCATCCGTGCCTTGGAGCGTGCAGGCATCGCCGACCGCATTTTGCCGCTAACCATTCCGATGTACGGGCGCATGATCCACCATGAGGATTCATCGCTCGATTTCCAACCCTACGGCATTGCGGGACAAGCCATTCGTTCGCTGTCGCGTTCGCTTCTCAATGCCACGCTACTCGATGTCGCCGAGGAACTGCCATCGGTTACACTGGAGTTCGAATGGCGCTGCATCGGCGTCGAGCCAGAGCATCCTGCAGCATGCTTTGCTCACACCGCCACGGGAGAACAACGCCGCGTCGAATGCGACGTACTCATCGGCGCTGATGGCGCATTCTCGGCTGTCCGCGATGCGCTTCATTACTGCGACCGCTTTGACTATTGCCAGGAATACCTCGACTACGGCTACAAGGAACTCAGCATTCCTGCTGCTGACGGTGGTGGCTTTCGTATCGAGCCAAATGCGCTCCATATCTGGCCCCGTCACAATTTCATGATGATTGCCCTCCCGAACACCGAAGGAACCTTCACATGCACGCTGTTCTTGCCGTTTGAGGGGAAAGTGTCCTTCGACCGGCTCCAATCGCGCGACGATGTGCGTGCGTTCTTCGAGCACCATTTCCCCGACGCTGTCACTTTGATGCCGACGTTGCTCGAAGACTTCGAGAATAACCCGACGTCGTCGCTCGTGACAATACGCTGCTACCCATGGGTTGTCGGACGAACAGCGCTCATCGGTGATGCTGCGCATGCCATCGTACCATTCTACGGGCAGGGAATGAACGCTGGCTTCGAAGATTGCCGTATCCTCGACGAGTTGCTCGAGCAATACAACGATAAGTGGGACGAAGCATTAGCTGCGTATCAACAGATTCGCAAACCTGCCGGTGATGCTGTCGCTCGTTTAGCACTAGACAACTTCGTCGAAATGCGCGACAAAGTTGCTGATCATCTGTTCGTGCTTCGTAAAAAAATTGAGGTGCTGCTCTTGGAGCACTTCCCCGAGCTTTACACGCCGCTCTACACACTGGTGACATTTACACCAGAGGTTCCCTACGAGGAAGCCTATCGCCGCGGGCAGGCAAATGAACGTGTTATCGCTGAGATCATGGCATTGCCGGATATCGCGGAACGCTGGAACGATCCGGCAATGCTACCAACGTATCGCCGCATGTTGGAGCGACACTTCTCGACAGCCGATGGTACGTAGTGTGATTCATGACGCATCGGTTCTACGGCTGGTGCAAATCGCGCTTGCAGAGGACATCGGCAGCGGCGATATCACCAGTGAAGCGATTATCGAACCAACCTGGCGGGCACGTGCAACGCTGGTGGCAAAATCATCGGGCATTGTGTGCGGACTACCGATCGCAGCACTCGTGTTTCGTGCGGTTGATGCCGACACTGCGTGGGAGCAACTGGTCGAAGAAGGGCAATCTATCGAGCCACAAACACCGATTGCACACGTCTATGGCACTGCGCGCTCATTACTGGCAGCAGAACGTACAGCCTTGAATTTTTTGCAACGCATGAGCGGCGTTGCTACCCTCACCCGCCGCTACGTCGAAGCAATCGCGGGAACCTCGGCACGCATTCTTGACACGCGCAAAACTATCCCAGCCTGGCGATTGCTTGATAAGTACGCCTGCATCATTGGTGGGGCAGAGAACCATCGTATGGGGCTTTACGACATGGTGCTGGTCAAGGATAACCACATCGCTGCAGCTGGTAGCATCGAGGCAGCACTGGCAGCAGTTGCACCACTGCGCTACAGTGGGCAGTACCTGATCGAGGTCGAAGTGCAATCGCTCGACCAATTAGAACGTGCGTTGGCAGCGGGAGGATTCGATCGCATTATGCTCGACAACTTTTCGATTGAGCAACTCCGCATCGCCGTCAAACGCATCGCCGGACGTTACCAGGTTGAAGCATCTGGAGGCGTAACACTCGATACAGTCCGTGCCATTGCCGAAACGGGGGTAAATTTTATCTCCGTTGGAGCACTGACACATTCGGCACCTGCACTCGACATCTCAATGGATATTGCCATCGCCAGAACATGAAATGGTAACTGCCACTACACTGCAACAACAACACAGGCGCTGAAGAATCGCATGACACTGCAACGACTGACGGTGCTCCTTCTACTGCAAACAGTTTTCGTGTGGGCACAATCAAGCACAACCAGCGTTGACGATGACTCCCTCGAGACAGGAGTGCAGATCGGCCGCGGCACTGTCGGTATGCGATTGAGCGTATCCCTACCGACGAGTCTGCAACTGTTACGCATAACGGGTGGGTATTCGATCCCAGTGGTCAACGCTGCCCCAAGGTTTTCGCCAGCACTGATCACAGAGCTGGATTTCGGCAATCTTACTGCACACCGGCTCCGCCGCGATACGAGCGTTGCTGCCCTCGATGGGTCGAATATCACGGTGGGAGCGCTGGTGCCATCAGCAGCAGTCAGTGATTCTTCACGTGTTGCAGTCGAAGGATGGCGTATTGGCTTTCGGTTCGCCAGTGGTCATCGTCTTTCTAACGATGGTCATAGCGGTTTCCATCTGCTCCACTCCGGCGGTTGGACATGGTCGTTCGTCCGTCCGGGCACGTTGCCATCTGGCGGAGACAGTATCGCCAATGCATCAGCACATGGCACCGCAGACGCCTATCGCAGTTCACATTTTGGCGCTAACACGAGTGCAACGATTGGTTACACCATCGGAGGCATAGTTGCCATCGAAGCGAGCTACCAGCGCGTGTTGCTCTACAAGAATCATGTTTTCTTCCCCTGGCTCGGCAGTCTTATGCTGGAAGGACTTGCACAGACAATATTGAAAACAGCACTCAGTCATCGCATGAAACAGAATCCACGCGCCACAGCGATTGCCACGTTCGTCCTTCAATCGGCGCTCTCATGGGGAATTTACCAGCTCCGCAGCACCAGTGGTCAGCACTTTCCTTTTGCCGGTAACACACCACTGTCGTGGAACGAATTCCGCATGAGCATCGGCATTCAGTTTTAGCGGCGTTGCCATCGTGTCGGTAGAGCCCATGGTTGCGATTTGACGACCATGCTTTCGTCCTCGCCGTCGTACTGCCATGTGCACTGCAGAAACAACGAGTATTTGCCCGGTAGGAGATGAGGGACATCGTCGGAGAGAGGACGCCAGA
>JAOAEV010000107.1 GCA_026416585.1 Chlorobiota bacterium
CCAATCCTACCACCAGCAGTACCAGAGAAATTCGGCGCAGTGTTTCCATGCGATACTATCTGCCAAGCGTGAGACCTTGTGGCGGAGGAGTATTCTGCAGCTTCTGTCGAGCTATCAGAATTACTCTGATATCTCGGTGCAGTGCTCATACAGTGCGGACAGATATATACCTCCTCACCTACAAAATTCAGTCCTCGAGAGAGATTAGCTCAATACGTACTTTCCCGTAATTTCCCTGGTGGCATACTATCTTCGCTGCGTGCACAGAGTTATTCACATTTTCTGGGAGTCACCGATGGCGATTCATTCGACAGGATTTGAATCTCTCCTGCTCGCATGCGAGGAATTGTTGCCCCGCGTGCAATCGCGTTTCGACCATTACCAGCGCGAAAATTTCCCCGAACGTGTGCCAGAATTTTTCTGTCTTGAACTCTGTGGTGAGACAGGTGAACTGGCAAACCTCGAAAAGAGATTGTGGAAGGGATCTTACGTGGAACCGGAGCAATTAGCTGATGAAGCAGCCGACGTGCTTATTGCCCTGATCAATTACGCAAACGCTCGTGGAATCGAACTCGGTAGGGCTGTGAAAACAAAACTGGGTGTCATTGAGCAATCGCGCCAGCGCCCGCATTCCGGCACATAGTAAAAACGAGCGGCGCTATCGTGACTGATAGCGCCGCCGGCGTGTGAGCGATACCATGAGAACGGACTACTCACTGCTTTCGATATCGAGCATACTGGCATACTCCGGACGTAGCCGGATCGCCCATTCGAGCATGGTGCGGGCTTTGACGACGTTACCAACCCCCTTGAAACAGAGGGCAGCCCCATAACACGCGTCGGGATTGTTCGGATTGTATTCGAGGGCTTTTTCGTACAACTGTCGCGCATCGTCAGGAAAACCGAGATTCAATAGCGCACGACCACTGTCGCAGAGCAAACGATCGAGTGTAATACCAATCCTTGTTTCGAATCGTGCTGTTTGCCACTGGTTCATCACTGCTGTCAGCTCTGCAAGCGATTCGTGCCACTGCTCGCGTGCGGCATAGTATACTGAACGGACATAGCGTGTGTCGGGATGACCAGGCGAGAAAGTATCTGCTTTGTTAAGATACTGGCGGCACAACTCATACTCCTCTTCAACCAAGCAAAACGACGCCATACGATGGAGAGCGAGCATTTTGTACCGAACAGGTAAATCTTTCCGCTCGAAGCAGCGGTGGTAGTACTCGATTGCATCATCGATAGCCCCGGTACGGTGTGCAGCCTCTGCACGAGCAAGAAGTACCATCGTGTCGTCGGTATCAACGAGAGCGTCAGCGGCACACCGTGCAGTGTCTGTACCGAACCGTTGATCAAGTCGTGAGAGCATTTTGAGAGTCGAGCGATTCCACGTCCACTCAGTCCGCGCACGTAACGACGCCGCGATCCCTTTTTCGCGGGATTCGCCAGGATGGTGGTAGCAATACTGAAGAGTCTCAACAAGCACACCGACGTCAGGTTCGAGCATGAAGACGTCGCTGGAAAACGTACGCCCGTCGAGCTCGCGACCGAGCATGCGCCGTTCGGCGGGCAGTAGCCATCCGACCGTTTCGTCAGCGAAGTCATCGGTGCCTCCCCCAGCAGTAACGATCACAGGCAATCCACACGCCATCGCTTCAAGTGCGGGCATGCAGAATCCCTCGCCGCGATATGGTGCAACGAACACATCACATGCACGGTAGAGCTGTGCCATTTGCTCGTCACTCAAGTCGGCATCGGTGTAGAGAATTTCTGGTGTATTCGGAGTTGCACGAACTTTTGCGATCAACTCTTCTGCTGTCTGGCCACGATAGTAACTCCGCGTACCGCAGTCCTTGACGATTAAGCAAACGTCGTCGTCCGCTGTGAATGCACGAACGTATGCTTCAAGCAGGATATCGAAACCTTTGCGGTAGGTTGTACCGCCCACATAGAGGAACTTGAATCGCTTAGTAGTCGGCAATTCTGGTACCCCTCCCGCAGGAGTGAAAATTGCTGGATCGATTCCGTTAGGAATCACTTGCACTTTTCCCTCATCAACTCCCGATTTAACAAAGACGGTTCGACAAAACGTCGATGGTGTCCATATTTCGTCTGCACGATTGAAAATCTCGACGAACTCGGTCGGGAGCAAACTCAACTCCCACGGCTGCATGATAATCCACGTCGCCCCGCGAGGTCGTTCAGCTTGCGGGGGCCATTGGTGCCGCACCCATACGACAGGTGCACTGATAAGCTCGGGTTCGTGTGCTCGCACATCGTACTGTTGCAGTGAGGTGAGTTTCGACGATAGCACCACTGCATCGTCGTTCGACGATGGCACAAGAACGAGCTGAACTGTACCCGATCGAGCTAGATTCCATGTCTGCTCGCGGTTAATTGTCGCCAGCGAGCTTGCTTGGAAGAAGGGTCCTTCCCATACAATGTTCAGCCGCGGTTGCAGTTGTTCATCCATGCGTATCGCCCTCCGTCAAGGCGTGTGTTCGTGGGACATGTACTTTCGATAATGCGCAATCGCTGTGCCAATTTTGTTGCCCAGTATTGATTAACGTTTATGTTACTGAACAAACCACCCCGGCTTCAACCCCGTTCAATGATTGCTATCACTGCACCTGCATCGCCAATCCGCGATCGTGCAAAACTCGAGTGTGGTGTTCGCTACCTTGAATCGCTCGGCTACCGTGTCGTCATCGGGCATAGCGTTGAATCATACGATGGATACTTAGCTGGCTCCGACCAGCTGCGCGCCAAGGAATTAGAGCGTTTTTTCACTGATCCAACAATCGGCGCGATCTTTTGTGCACGTGGTGGTTACGGTACAACACGATTGCTCGAGCTGCTCGATTGGGAAAAAATTCGGCGCAATCCGAAAATTATTGTCGGCTTTTCAGACATTACAGCTCTTCAGTGGGCACTGCTGACACGCGCAGCAATGCCGTCGCTCAGTGGCTTGATGGTTGGGGTGGATTTTGCCGACCTCGACCCTGCAAGCGAGTCACTTTTTTGGTCGTTATTGACCGAATCGGAATTGCGCGAACGTCACGTATGGCAAGGCACACCTGATGATTGCATCATCGGCGGATATGGAAGTGGTAGATTACTACCAGGTACGCTTACACTTGTTGCGGCATTGTGCGGAACTCCGTTCATTCCTCCACTGGACAGCAACATCTTGGTTCTCGAGGATGTCGGCGAAGATTCCTATCGTATCGATCGAATGCTCTGCCAACTCTCACTGGCGGGGATACTCCGGCAATGCTCCGCACTGGCATTCGGTGCGTTTACGCCCGATGCAACATTACAACGCTCGACACCCGACCGCCCCCTTCGGACGATCTTTGCCGAATATGCCCATAAAGCTGGAGATAAACCATCAGTTATGAATCTTCCATACGGTCATATTCGAGGGAAAATTAGCTTACCGCTTGGTCTCTGGGCACGACTGAATGCAGATCGTCAGCAGTTGGTGTTGACGGAGGCTCTTGTTCGTTGAGCCATAGCCGGTACAGCGCCAATAACTCTGCCAATACAATCGCTGTTGCACCCCACAGCGGAACACGCTGATGAACTCGCCAGTGTGGCACGATCATACGTCCGTATGGAAGTTCCCACTCCTCCTCGACTGCTGAGCCGTCAAGATGCGATAATTCGACCCAAAACGCCTCCTCGACCTCCCTCGCGTCAAGCTGGCAATCAAGCCGAGCGGAGCATGTCATGACGATGGGCAGGATCGCCGAGTTCGATGGCGGAGTATAAAGCGAACTAAGCATCCCATGTACACGGACCATGCTGGCTGGGATACCGACTTCTTCGGTAAGTTCTCGGAGTGCTGCGTCGGTTGGCAGTTCACCAGGTTCGATGCGTCCGCCAGGAAAGCTGATTTGTCCACGATGATAGCGCAGTGTCGAACTGCGAAGCGTGAGCAGCACCGCTGGATCGTAGCCAGTAGTAACGATAACAGCAACCGCTGACCTGCGCGCATCCGGTGGCGGCGCAAACCTGCGCACGGTGCCATCAGAATATCTTGGCATCATCCGCTGCTGCACTGTCCATCCCGGTAGCTCTCGCAGGAGCGCTGTCACCAGGTATGTGGCAAAATCATTCATCGCGAACAGTAAGTTTCTCTTTTAGCGCTGCAACGACCGGTGGCGGCACGAAGTCATCAAGTGCCACACCGAATCGTGCAAGTTCTCGAACGATACTCGAATTCAAGAACGTGTACCGCTCATGTGGCATCATAAACACCGTTGTCACCGTTGGCTCGAGCTTGCGATTCATCAGCGCCATTTGGAATTCATATTCGAAGTCTGAGATTGCACGGACCCCACGGATGATCGTCGTTATTCCACGAGTACGAGCGTATTCAACCGTCAATCCATGGAAAAGATCAACCTCGACATTCGACAAATGTTTTAGAGACGCTCGAGCCAAACCAATGCGTTCGTGTTCGCTAAACAGGGGTACCTTTTGTGTATTGACCGCAACGACCACCGTCACACGATCGAACATCATTGCCGCACGTTCGATGACGTCCACATGACCATTGGTGATCGGATCGAACGAGCCAGGGTACATCGCATGAGTCGGCATAGAGCAGACACCGAATCTTGTATATCACAAAGTTACACTGCAACACCGTCGCGGTAACTTTGTGTCCTATGAGTTCCAACATTCAATCCGCGAAGCAATGAGCGATAACCACACTCCAACAGCGATTGTTACCGGTGCCAGCCGTGGCATTGGTCGTGCTATTGCTACAGCACTTGCCGAGCACGGCTATCGAGTTGCGATAGTCGCCCGCACACCGCAATTACTTGATGAGCTCCATCGCTCACTCAGCGATCGCGGATTCCATGCTTTCCCCATCGTTGCCGACATCACTGACGATGATGCAATTGAACGCATCGTCAGCACAACACTCGATTGGAGCGGCTCGATCGACGTTCTGGTCAACAATGCCGGTATTGGCATTTTCAAGTCTGCCGTCGAAATGACCCCAGATGAATTCGACGCAATGTGGCTACTCAACATACGAGCACCATTTGTACTGACGCATGCCGTTTTGCCACACATGATTGCAGCACAGCGCGGAACGATTGTCAATATCGCCTCGCTTGCGGGCAAGAATAGCTTTGCTGGCGGAACAGGCTACGCCGCCACAAAGTGGGCATTGCGTGGATGGGCCAGCTCGCTGATGCTCGAAGTACGGCAGCATAACATCCGCGTTGTAACTATCTGCCCAGGCTCGGTTGATACGAACTTCTCTACAATGACTAAACGCGGTGATCACATCACTCAACCCGACGATATCGCCGCTGCGGTTGTCTTCGCACTCAGTGCACCAGAACGCACAATGATCAGCGAAATAGACATTCGCCCGACACGGCCGTAGTACAAAGCAGCATGCTCTTGCATATCGCGATTTGATCCCACATACTACCTACTTTTCTCCTATGCAGAGCAGCTATGCTCGCGAGAGTTCTTCGACCGCGGCAATAACACGGTGTGGTGTGATTGCACGCATACATGCGAAATGACCAAGGGGACACCGTGCTCGTCCAATATGCGAACATGGGCGACACCACACATTAGCCTCCACAACCCGGTGTGGTACGCGAAACGGTGTAAAACCAAGCTCTGGCACGGTCGATCCATAAATGGTCACAACAGGAATACGGCGTGCTGCAGCAAGATGAACGACCGCACTGTCGTTGGCAACAACGACGCAGCAATGATCGACCGCACGAACCGAGTCGTAGAGAGAACTGCCCGACACGTCGAGCGTGAGCGATGACTCCAACTGGCGTGCGATTGAAGCGCACAGCGTGCGCTCGGCTGCGCTACCAAGCAGAATGATCTGCCAGCCACGCTTTTGGAATGTCTGCGCAAGAGCAATAAAGTTATCGGGGATCCACTGTTTCGTTGCATGTCGTGCCCCTGGGGCAATGCCCAGCGCTGGTGTATCCGGCACTGAACGCATCCGCGGCGGATACACCGCTTCACCACGTTCATCAGGGAGCCATAGTTCGAGACCGTCCCCGTCATCAACTACATCGAGTGGAGCCAGGGCCTGTATGTACCGTTCTGCAACGTGTCCAATATGGACGCAGCGCATCTTGAACCACACCAAAGCAAGCTTTTCGATTCGATGCTTTGCATAACGAAGTATCTCAGGTGCCTTTTTGCGTCGGATTGCCCAGCTACGGAGATTGCATTGCAAATCCACCACGA
>JAOAEV010000058.1 GCA_026416585.1 Chlorobiota bacterium
AGATGTGTATAAGAGACAGGTGGTACACTGTTCGTCCGGGCGATACGCTCTACTCGATCGCACGGCGGTTCGGTGTGGACGTCGAGCACATCATCGCCAAGAACAAAGCGCTCGATCCCGACAAGCTCCGCGCCGGTCAGCGCCTGCGGCTGCAGTAGGCGTCCAACATGTTTTCTGCCTAAAGAGCCAGTTTGAGTAACTCATCAAGGTTACTCCATTGTTTGTTGCATATGTCCACTGCGGTGCAGCAAATCCCCAATCACCAGATAGTACCATAGCCACCTCAGACCTACTCAACACACTGCCTCTATTCGGTGATGTAACCTTTGACGAGCTGAATTGCCATTACTCTATTGGATGCTCTGCTACGTCTCTGTATGCCGATCTGACAAGCAGGTTCGAGTGCTTACTGCGAGGCCGATCTGCACAAAGAGGCGTAAAGCACTCGCAGAGAGATGGTATGTTCAACTACTGTGAGCGATGAGACATGCTTCCACGAATCTTGCTCATTGGATTGGGACTTCTGGCTGCCAGCACACTGTCCTATGCTGGTACCATTCAGATCGAGCTCAAGGGGGATCAGGTTATCGTTTGGCAGGAGGGTGGCGTTACGTATATGACCTGTGGTCCAGCAACTCCGAAGACCTGTGCAGTAATTACACTCGGTGCTGGTAATCCAGGAGGTGGCTATCCTGACAAAGCAACACTCTACGATGGTGGCTCGGAAGTCGGTAATTTCAATTGCACCTACCTCGGTGCAGGACCCAGCGGAGACCCAACGCGAGACGCAGCAGTGATACCGGAGCCATAGAGTGTATTGCACAGCCGACATCGCCTGCATTTCCTGCAACTGCGGGAAATGCAGTATTTTTACGTGTGTCTGATAGTAGCCCACTCACAGCAATGTGTGAATTGAGTGATACACCGGGGTTGAGAATAGTGCTCATCGCAATAGTGATAGCTGCTCTCAGCATATCAAATGATAGTCTTTGTGCCCAGCCGTTGTCTGAACAGGAAGAGCGGATTTTTGAGGAGGAGGTTCGGCTAATTTCTCAAACCACCGGAGGGGGTGCAGTGGAATCAAGAGAGTTCCTCCCAGACTTTCCTCTTCGTTCTGAGAAGGTGGCAAGCTTTATTCAGACACATGTTGAGTGCACCGAGCGCACAGCTATCATCCTCATGGCGGAAGGATTCCGCCATACAATTTTACTAGCGCAAACAGTGGCAAAAGCTATACAAGCACGTCACCTACCAGTAATAGGGATTGTCAAAGGTGAACGCATATGGCTTGATAAGAGTATTTCCGACGCATTTACTTTCCCTGTCATTATCGACACCACTTATAATGCCGAGCTTTTGAAAATCTTCGGAAAACTGACGTCGCCGTGCTGGTTAACTGTGTGGTCATGTGATGGTCAGTTGCTCTACTTCTACAATCTTTACCAGCCCAAATTACAGCTCGATTCACTTGCGGAGATTGTGTCAACACTTCATCAACTCCCACCAACACTTCGTCAATTATTGAGAACAGATACTTTGCAATATCCTTTCGGTTACATTCGGGATTCGATAGCTGCAACTTATTCTGCTGCACAATTTGGCAAGTCATGGCAGATCCCCGAATCACCTGATATAGCGTTAGGAAACGTCAAAGCAATGCAGATAAGCTCCAACAAGCAATGGTTCTACTTTTACCAAGTCGGCACGCGAGTCGTGGGTGGGAGTACATTTGATACCCGAAAGAATATACTTCAACCAGTACCGATAGACTCTGTTTTCTTTCGGAATCAATCACCAAGTGTATCTGACTTCATCTTTACTTTGATGCAAAGACAGAATTACATTCAAGCACTCCAATTCTATAGCGGATTTTTCGATCCGTGTGATAGTAGCACGCTGTATGTTCCCGTTTCATTTGGTAATGTTAGCATAAGTGTGAAAAAGTCTCCCTCAGGCGATTTCGATACAACAATTACAGTTGACAAGACAAATTGGATTGCTGTAGTTGATTTAGCCGCAAACATGATCATAAAGCACATTCCCGTGAATGATTCCTTCAACGTGAGAAGGTTCAAATTCACAGAAATTTACCAATCATTCCCAATTGTAGCGTTGTGTGATCCACCTCTTCTCGTCTCGACTTTGTATCGCCGTGCCTACCCGCGGGGATATTCTTTAGCAGAAGTTTTGCAGGCTAACACAGATCCGAAGCTCAACCCTATCACAAACGAACACCATGATGATGCCCCTTTGTGGGGTTTACTCGAGAAACAAACAGGGCGTTGCATTGGATTTGGAGGGCAGCTTGACATCAACAAAAAATTACTCGGTATAGGCTACCAATTTTTACCATCGGTTGCATCCAACAGTGAAAGTGCGATCGTACACGAAAATTGGACTGATTACATTTGGATTGTCCCCGAGGGGATCCGGTATAAAATCAAATCGTACTACAACCCTTCCCTTATACATCCAATACGACAATCTCGCTATCCTGCGTTGCCTAATAAAGCCACTGTTTTATACTCACGGTCAGGGGCACAGATTTTAACACTTGGCGTTACCCAGAATGAATACATGATCGCCTGGAAGCTCTTCGAGCGCTCATTCCCTCCAGATCAAACGACAGTGCCCATCGTCTGGCAGCGTTACAGCCGTCGTACTGGTGCCCTCTTGAGCGAGTGGACTGTCCCGATTACATACGATGGTCTGCGTGCTGTTGCCGCTTGTTTTGACAACGGTGGCAATCTCTACGTCCTTTACCAAGACTATCACCGCTCTGTCATCAAACAATTTACGTACAATCGTTAGGAGGAACAGATGGAAACAACAAAAGTCCTTGCGAGCGTTCTTGTATTGATTGCCACTGTCGTCTATGCGCAGGGGGAAAATTCATTTACTCCTAACCAAGCTCTATCTTTTGCAAAAGCATCAGCAATGTCTGAAAGTGGAGATACAAGTGTCGTTCTTGTATCGATCGAATGGATGCTCAATCGTCCTGATGGCCTTGCTTCTGGTAACTTTGACACGTCATCAACTGGAGCGATGCCAGTATGGGAGTATACATTCCTTTCGCCGGAACAGAACCAGCTGCTTTCGTATGTAGTCACTTCAACAGGCTCAAGCTTCCAGATAGCCGGTCGTCGCCAACGAATGCAGGATACTGCTCGCCCAATCAATCAATCGTGGTACGATATTGATTCGGTTGTCGGGATGATGAGAGCGTCGGTCGTCGTTGGCCAAAGGAAATCGCAGTGTCCCGAGTTACAGACCGCACGTATTCGGCTAGTTATGGTGCGTGAGCCGTATGTCTATCGCAGATACATTCCAATGTGGGTAATGGAGCATTGGTGTATTCCTCAACGATTCAAATTGGTTTGTCTTTATGATGCAGTTGGGCGTTCCATTACAATTTGCCAAGACTCGGTTGCGTTGACAGCAACAGTACATGAGGACAACGCACTGGACAATCGAGATTCTCCATCGCGTAATGTCATTGCCGTCCACAATACGATTCATCTCACATCGCCGCTCCCAGCGGAGAGTATTGTCAAAATCTTCGATCTATCAGGCAGAATAATAAGCAGCACCTCATTGTCAGCTGGGACCACAACGATACCAATCGAACAAAGGTTACCATGCGGTGTATATCGCATGGTCATCGTAAGTGCGGCTGATGGAAAATTGCGCGACTCCTTTCTCATCATGCACATCGAGTAATATCACCATGACATGACAATAAAGGATAGTTCCCTAAAATCTGTTCAGGAGAAAATGCTCACCCTCACCAGTGAGCAATGGTGTCTGTTACACACGATACGGGGATCCCTTATACGGATTCTTCGGCAGTGGCTCCGCTACGGTCGTAACTACATCGATGATGCGGCATCGGAAGCGATTGCCACTTATGCAGAGAATGTTATTCAGGGCAAAAAAGTTTTCCCACAGTCGCGCGATGAGCTGCTCTGGGAACTTGTTCCTATAGCAAAAGACTTTCTCAAACGTCAGGTACGCCATACTAACAGAGAGGAGCCGTCGGATGTGTTTGATGAGGAGTCATCGGCTCATTCACTCGATAATTCCGACGGGAGCCAGAGAATGGACGTGATTATAGATGTACACTATGCCCTCGCGCAATTGTCCCCAACTCTTCGACACACTGCAGAGCTTTTTTACCTCGAGGATAAATCCGTTGTAGAAACAGCACAACTACTCGAGTGTTCGCCGAATACCGTAAAGCAACGCTTATTTCGTGCAAGAAAGATACTTGTGCAATTCCTAAGTGGGTATCGGACAGAAAATATGAGGGGGGGGGGATTTTACTGATTGACAAAGAGGCACGAACTCAAGTAGTTCATGTATGTGACCTATTTTATGCAGCCAGATCGATGTGATTCCGCGTATAAAAACTTTTGGTAGTGCATTAAGCTTATCATCACCGTCGTCGTTGCGTAGAGGCTCAGCATCTCGATTGTGCCATATGGCGATTTCAAGGTTACGGGCTTTTGCGTGTGCATTCCCACCTTCCGTCATGCTGAACGTGTTTCAGCATCTCACGCACTCCTTGCCTGTCATGCCGGACTTGTTTCGGCATCTCGCAAAGACCCTGAAACAAGTTCAGGGTGACAAGGAATGCGGAGACACGCTCGGGGTGACAACGAGGAGGATGAGACCCTGAACCAAGTTCAGGGTGACGTGGTGTGTGGTGACATGCCCTTTGCCTGTCATGCTGAACTTGGTTCAGCATCTCTTGCACTACCTGCCATGCCGAACGTGTTTCGGCATCTTCTGAGCAGAGCCGATGACAGGGGTAACGAGGCACGAGCAGGTGCTCACCGCACGAATCGTCCACGGCGGAGCACCTCGACCTCCGTTGTCCAGAGAACGAACGAATCGCTGTGGTAGTCGCGCTGAATGATGTCGTCGAGGATGTGGTCGGCTTCTTCGTGCGGGACGACGACCTGTAGCATGAAGCGCTGCTGCTGAGACTCGTCTTTGCCGAAACTCAGCCCCTGTACATTCGTGATCGTATAGCCGGTCGCCCCACGCCGCCGAAGGAGTTCCACCAGTGATGGGATCAGCCGCTCTTGGCATACGATCGTTATGAGCACCATTGGGTGTGCGTGCATTGTCGTTCCTCCGTCGTTATGACTCTGGACGTATTGTTGGTTTCTCTACCGATTGCTGGCGGATTGTCCGGATGAATCGCCAACGAGCGCGTCGCTCGACGACGTAGTACAGCGCTGGCAAGACCGTCAACGTCAGTACCAGTGCGGTTGCCAAGCCACCGACGATCACGGTTGCCAGCGGTCGTTGGACGTCGGAGCCGATCCCCGTTGCCCGTGCTGCTGGAATAAGACCGATCAGCGCAACGGTCATCATCATCAACACCGGGCGCAGTTGTGTCCGTGCCCCGCGCCGGACGGCAGCTCGCACAGTCAGCGGCGTCTCCTGGCGCAGGTAGTTGATGTACGAGACCACGAGCACGCCGCTCATGATCGCTACACCGAACAGCGAGACAAATCCCACTCCAGCGCTGACGCTGAAGTTGATGCCGCGTATCAACAGCAGCGCAACACCACCGACCAGCGCAAAGGGGACATTGAGCATAACCAACAGGGCGTATTTGACGCTCCGATCGAACAGCCAAAACAAAATGACAAAAATCAATGCCAGCGTGATAGGAATGACGATCATCAGCCGATTGCGCGCACGCGTCAGGTTTTCGAATTGCCCGCCCCAGACGATCGTATAGCCAGAAGGCAAGTGGACAGCACGTGCGACCTTCGCTTGCGCCTCAGCCACGAAGCTGCCCTGGTCGCGACCTCGAATGTTGGTTCGGACGCTCACCTGCCGATGCCCATCTTGCCGTGCGATGATCGTTTGTCCTTCGACAAGCTGCACATCGGCGACCTGCTCCAGTGGTACTTTCTGTCCTGACGGCGTCAGCACGAGCATCGAAGCGATATCGTCCACTGTCGCGCGCATCTGTCGGGGATAGCGCACGACAATATTGAAGCGTCGCTCGCCCTCATAGAGCACGCTGACCGGTTTCCCGCCGATAGCCAATTCCAACAATCGGTTGATGTCGGCGATGTTGATACCGTAGCGTGCGGCATCCTCGCGGCGAACCTGGATGACCAATTGCGTCTGCGGACCTTCTTGCTCCAAACCGCTTTCACTGGCGCCCCGAACGCTCCGGAGAATATCGAGCACCTTCAGCGCAAAGCGACGCATCAGCGGTATATCCTCGCCGTTGATGAGCACTGCTAAATCCGCCGCTGAACCGGTAACGGCTTCGGTCACATTGTCCAGAATCGGCTGCGAGAACGAAAAGTTCGCTCCGGGGAACTCCGTTTCGAGGGCGGATTTGATTTCCCGGAGCAATTCCTGCTTCGTCTTGCCGCTTTTCCAGGTCGAGTACGGCGTCAGTTGTACCAAGCATTCAATGCGGTTCGGTCCATAAGGGTCGGTACCATCGTCGTTGCGACCGAGCTGGGTGACGCACACCTTGACCTCGTCGTAGCTGCCGATGATGCGGCGAATGCGCGGTGGGACCTGCCGTGCCGCATCGAGCGACACTCCGGCTGGCAGCACGCATCGAATGTTGAATCCGCCTTCGTCGAGTTCGGGCAAAAACTCTGTGCCGATCGTTGTTGCAGCTCCGATCGCGATAGCGACGATCCCAGCGCCAGCGGCAATCGTCGCCGCCGGACGAGCCAAGACGACATCTACCAAACGGTAATACTGTCGCTCGATCCAGGCAGTGACGGGATTGTGCCATTCGCGGAACGACCGAGCCAGCAGATACGAACATACCACCGGCACCAGCGTCAGCGCCAGCACGAGCGACCAGCCGACGCCGTAACTGAGCGTGTATGCCATCGGCGAGAACAGCCGTCCTTCGACGCGCTGCAGCGTGAACAGCGGCACATACGCTGCAACGATGATCACGACAGCGAAGAACACCTGCCGCTGAACTTCCGAAACGGCGGTGTACACTGTCCGCAGAATCGGAGTTGGCTCCGCCTCCGAATGGCTCGCTGCCAGATGCCGCATGATGGATTCGGCGACGACCACGGCTGAATCCACGATGATGCCGAAATCGATAGCGCCCAACGAAAGC
The DNA here is from genome assembly GCA_026416585.1 of Chlorobiota bacterium. Classification (GTDB taxonomy): domain Bacteria; phylum Bacteroidota; class Ignavibacteria; order Kapaibacteriales; family NICIL-2; genus NICIL-2. Next base: position 7,127 of record JAOAEV010000058.1, read on the forward strand.
AGGTTCGCAGGGATGCCGGTCAACTTCATCGCCACGAATGCTCCCAGCAGCGACAGCGGAATCGTCAGTGCCACCGTCAGCGCGACACGCAAATTGCCCAGAAAAAATACCAACACGATGACGACGATGCTGACGCCCTCGAACAGAGTTTTCCCGACGGTTTCGAGTGTCGCATTGACCAGGTCCGTGCGGTCATAGACACCGACGATCTGCACGCCCTTCGGCAGCACTCGTGCGTTGAGATCGGCGATCTTTTCTTTGACGCCGCGAAGAACCTCGCTGGGATTTTCGCCGCGCCGCATCAGAACGATCCCCTCGACACCATCGTTGGTTTCCTTGCCGCGCGTTTTGTCGACGTAGCCGAGCACGCCGCTCGGCATCAGTGCGCCGAGTTCGACACTGGCAACGTCGCGCAGAAAAACCGGAGTGCCCGCTTCTTGCTTGAGCACAGTGTACTGGAGATCCTCGATCGAACGAATGCGCCCGACACCGCGTATTGCCAGTTGCGATGACCCCATCGGCAGAACATTGCCACCGGTCGAACTGTTGTTGGCGACGATCGCCCGCTCGACGTCCTCGACCGTCAGCCCGTACTTTTCGAGCGATGCGGGATTGACGATGACGTTGTACTGCTTCTCGACGCCACCGAAGTTGGTGATGTCGGCGATGCCGGGCACTTGAAGTAATGCCGGGATGACGACCCAATCTTGCAGCTCGCGCAACTGGGCGAGCGAATACCCGTCGCCTTCGAGGATGTAGCGGTAGATTTCTCCGACGGGCGTCGAAAGTGGACCGAGATCGAGTTCGGCTCCCTCGGGCAAGTCCACATCGCGGAGTTTTTCGAGCACCTGCTGGCGAGCGAAATAGTCGTCGGTGCCTTCTTCGAAGGTGAGCTTGATGACGGTCAAGCCGAAAATCGTTCGCGAGCGGCGGGTGAGCACACGCGGAACGGCGTTGAGTGCGCGTTCGACAGGAATGGTGATTTGTTGCTCGACCTCCTCGGCGGGGCGACCGGGATATTTGACGATGACCGTCACTTCGGTATCAGCCACGTCGGGATATGCTTCGATCTTGAGCTGGCTCCATGCCCAGATACCAGCTCCGGCAAGCCCGATCGCTGCCAGAAGAATCAGAACACGCTGTTCGAGTGAAAATGTCAGCAGACGTTCCAGCATTGCGATATTCCTCCGTTTGGTCAGTAACCGAAGCTCAAACCTTTGAGCAGCATCGTGCGAGCGACGACCACTCGCTCTCCGGCTGTCAGACCATCGGTCACCTGGAACTCTTTTCCCGTATCACCGGCGATCGTGATCGGACGACGCACAAAGCGGGTGCTGTCCTGCTGAACGAACACGTACGATTGTCCCTCGGCGACGACAACGGCTTGGCGCGGGATGATTGCGGCATTGACCTGCCGTTTGAGAATACGAACCGTTGCGAACATGCCCGGACGAATCACCGCGGGTGCGCGCTGGAGCAGGATGAACACTCGCACAGTTCGCGTTGTCGGATCCACAGCGTCGGCAAGCTCGATGACACGCCCGATCAGCTCGTCGTTGGGGAGCGCAGCAAAACTCATGAAGGCGGATTCGCCGAGCTGAACGTACGGCAGAAAACCTTCCGGAACATCGCAGGCGACGAGCACCGAACCGGTGTTCATTCGTTCCAGCAGTTCTGGACGCAAGCCCGATTGCCGCAACTCGCTTTCGGCATCGAGCAAAGCAGCTTGCTGGAGGCGGTGTTCGGTAACGGCTTCGAGGACGTCTTTGCCTGATGCAGCGCGGTGCTCTGCCATGTCGCGGACACGCGCCAGTTGCGTGCTCGAATGCTCGAAACTGGCGCGCGCCTTCAAATACTCGGTATAGCGTTGCGCCGCTTCGTTTGTCTCGAAAACAATCAGCGGCGGCACTGCGCTATCGGCAGCGACGACAGCTTTGGCGACAACACGTCCAGCCACTCGCAGCATCAGCCCAACCGAATCCACTCGGACGGGCACGACTGCAAACTGTCGTGCCTGCGAGGGCGGCAATACGATTACCGAATCGTTCTCGACTCGAGCCAGCTCCGGTTGCCGATCTGCCGCCATTGGTTGTTCGATCCCGCGATGGGAGCATCCGCCGACGATTCCCGTCACCAGCACCGCGATCCACAGATATGAGCGCATCGGTGTCATTCCTCCACGATGTGAGACAGCTGACCACTTGCTGCTAACAGTTGCACGACTGCTCGCCAGTAATCGGCAAGCGCGTCATAGTAGGAGCGTTGAGTTTCGTACCAGCTCCGCTGCGCTTCGAGCAAATCCACGATCGGAGTGGCACCCTTGAGATATGCCAGTCGCACGGTATTGAGCACGTCGCTTGCTTTTTCCAGAACTGTGCGCGCTTGATCGAGCGCTTGCCGAGCGGTGCGGTAGGTTTCGTAGGCAACCGTCACTTCGGTTTCGATTTGCCGACGCAACCGGTCGCGATCGGCGCGCGCTTGTTCGAGTGCGACACGTGCTTTCTGTCGCTCGCCTTGGTTGCGATTGACGATGGGCAGCGCCCAATCGACACCGATCCCAACAAATGGAACACCTTGCTGCTGCACCGCTGCAACGCCGATGTCGGGGTTCGGAACTCCGAGTGCGTCTTGCAAACCGATGTTCGATTCCGCAGCCGCAACGGTAGCATCGGCGAGGCGATAGTCGGCACGGCGAGCATACGCACGCTCGATCCATGTTTGCAAGGGCAGCTCTTCGATCGGTAAATCGGGTTCTACCGATCCGATCCACAGCGAATCTTGTGTCGCCAGCGCATACTGAAGCCATCGCCGTGCGGCGCGGACCTGTTGCTCCAACTGCAGGCACTGAATGCGGTACTGCGACGAGAGGATTTCCGCCCGCCAGACATCGGCAGGGACTATTGCCTGTGACCGCAGCCGAACACGGTTGATCTCGATCAAACTATCGCTGTTCGACAACGCTTGCAATGCGAGTGTAAGCGCGCGTTCGGCGTTCCACAGATCGATCCATCGCAGAGCGGCTTCGGCGAGAACCTGCTGTACCGACACCGTGTAGCTTTCTGCCGCAACAGCCAGTGACTGGGTACTGTACTGCAAACGGTTGCGTCGCTGTCCAGCAAGGTCTATCGTCTGGAGTATCCCGAGCTGCCACTGCCCATTGGCAGGACCGAGTCCGCCGGTCGTCCCTAACTGCGATGGGTTCTGGGCAAGTTGGAGACTGACTGTCGGATTGAGCCACAAGCTGGCGCTGAGCGAATCTGCACGCGCAAGCGGTACAGCATATCGCGTGCTTTGCAGGAGTGGGTGTCGCTGCATCGCCAGCCGCAACGTCGTCCGCAGATCGAGTGGCTGTGCAGATACGGCGACAACCATCGCGACCGACCATCCGATCCATCGCATTGGAATGTTGCTCTGTAATGGTTGACTTTCCTCGTGTACTCGGCAGATATCGAGCGCTGTGGGGTTCCAGTCGCACTCAGGATTGATGCTTCCCTATCGAGCGGGACTACTGGCGTAAGCAGCAATTGAGAAGGTAAAGCGAACGTACCAGCTGTGCGGAGAGCAGTAGCTGTGCCACCGGAAAAGTTGCTGCACTTTCATGGTGGGTGTGTACCGGTAGCGAGCCTGCTGTGGTGACAAAATCGAAATCCTTGACCGCGATGGTGCGGTGTGTGGCGTTTTTGCTCAGCACATCGTCCCTCGAGCGGGTTTCTTGCTCGCTACCGCTTGTGCAGCGTTCGTCGGTTGCTTCGTCACTTTCCTCGATCACGACGACTGGTGCCATGAGCGCGATAAAATCGAGCGCGCCCACAGCATCGGCACTCACCACGATACCCAGGAGCGCCGCTATCAGCCGTCGCATCAACGGAACGAGCGTTTGCAACATCGCCATTGAGATACGGAACGGGGCGTGAAAACGAACTGTGGGGCTAAGTATTGCAAGTCGGAACTCGGAGACTCCAGGGGCACATTCGGTGTAACATTGCGGCGGTGTGTGCGTGCTCTTTGCCCGTCATGCCGAACTCGGTTCGGCATCTTGCACAAAGACCCTGAACCGAGTTCAGGGTGACAAGGAATGCGGAGACACGTTCAGGGTGACAACAAGGAGGATGAGACCCCGAAACACGTTCGGGGTGACGTGTAGTGGTTGTGTGTATGCCCTTCCCGCCCGTCATGCTGAACTTAGTTCAGCATCTCTTGCACTCCTGCCTATCATGCCGACCGTTACTTGCGCACGATCACGAATTCGGTGCGGCGATTGAGTGCGCGCCCTTCCGGTGTGCGGTTGTCCGCGACGGGTTGTGTAACGCCGAAACCCAGCGCCCGGACGCGGTCGGCTGCGATACCGCGTCGGATGAGTTCGGCACGCACTGCATTGGCGCGCCGCTCCGACAGACGCAAGTTGTACTCGGCATTGCCGGTGCTGTCGGTGTGCCCGCGCAGCTCGATGACCATCGTCGGATAGGCGCGCAACAGCGCTTCGATGTTGTCGAGTGCAGGCTTCGATTCCGGCTTCAAGTCGGCTTTGTCCACATCGAAATACACGTAGAGAATGCCGATCGAGCCGACGTCAGGCGTGTTATCCAAAGTCAGCTCAGCGACGGATTCGGCAGCCGGTTTCGGCGGACAGAGCTTGATTCGAATGTGGTGAACGCCGTACTCTTTCAGTTGCAGATCGAGCGCTATGTAGTTTTCCAGCAGCGTATAAATGCTCGGTAGAACCGCGTCGAATTCTTCGGTTCGGTAAATGCGTGTGTACATCCCACTGGTGGCGCTGGCGATGCTGCGCAAGTAGTCTTCGTCGATGTTGTAGCCGAAACCGATCGTGCAAATGCGAACACCGAGCGCTCGTGCCCAAGCGATGAGCGAATCTTTCGACATCTGTGAGCTATTGTCGTAGCCGTCGGTAAATACCAGCACCGCTTTGCTCGGAAGGCTGCTAGCAGCGACTGCCGACAAGCCAGCAGCGGCACCGTCAACGATCGCGGTGAATCCCCCGTATCCGCGCAAACCCACCCGGCGCAAACGCTGCATCAGGTCGGCTCGCGAGGACGTCGCAGGGGATTCGATCCCGACACGGCTGTCGAACTTGACGATGGCGAATTCGTCGGCATCGCGTTTTTGCGCGATCAAGCGCAGAGCGGCATCCTGCAATGCGAATGCACGATCGTCGCCCATCGAACCGCTGTGGTCGAGCACGAGCGCAGTGGCGTGTAGTTCGATCGTCGCAGCGGTGAACTCCGACAATCGGTATTGCACCTGCGTCGTGCGACCGCCGATTTCGCTGGTGACTTCGCAAATGAGCTTTTGCCACTCTTTCGAGCCGAGTCCGGTGTACAACACACCGCTCGAATCGAGGACATGCGCAGCAATCCGCACCGTTCGCGCATCTTTCATCTGCACACGAGAGACAGCGATAAACGGTGCCGGAGCGCTCGGCTGGTATGGCTGGATGCTGTTGACGAAGACCGGCGAATACCCCGGCGGTGGCGGCGCATCGGGTCCTGCGATCGGTTCGCGAACACCGGCGCAGCCAATGACGAGGATCGCCGTGGCGGCGGCGCATACAAAGCGTTTCACGGTATTCTCTTCGGGGTGACGAGTGCGACAAAGATACGCTCGGCGCCCGTTCCCCGCTCGCCGCGATTCGTACTTTTGCAGTGCACCGCTATCGGTGCGCGAATCTGTCTTTCCCCCCAGCTGCCATGCAGACTGCGATCGAAACCGAATACGAAGCTGTCATCGGGCTGGAAGTCCACGCCCAACTGCTGACGGCGACGAAAGCGTTCTGCCGGTGTTCGACCCAATACGGCGCAGCACCGAACACGAACGTTTGTCCGGTGTGCTTGGGTCATCCCGGCGC
>JAOAEV010000130.1 GCA_026416585.1 Chlorobiota bacterium
GTTTTCTGTTCCGATACACACGGTTGCATTGGACACAATGGCAAGCGTCGTCAGCGTTCCGCTTAGCGATGTCGAATCAGAGATACTGCCGTTGGAGCGGTACACCAATGCTCGACCGCTCGGTGTGCGACCGATTGCCCATATTCCTGCCAGTCCCCGCGTGGCGACTGCCACAAATGAATGTGGCTGTTGCGATGCCAGACGCGTGTACACGTTCGTCGTTGTCAGTGCGATGGGGAGCGCAAACGTTGCGTACTCAACAATCCCATCGGCAGTGATAGTGAGCGATACGGTGACCGTGCCGTCAAAAAAGTACAGCGGCGTGCCCAGTCGAATCGTTGTCTCGACTGTGCGCTCTTCGAGAGTGCCGAGATTACTTGCTGTTAGTTGGGTTTGTCCGACCGTGGCGTTCGACGAGACGCTCAGTTGCACTCGAACATCGCGTGCGGTTGCGAGCAGGTTTCTCAAGCGTATCTGAAGTGTTCCTTCCTCGCTGAGTATGGTGGTCGATCCATTGACCGTTGCCGCGATTGCTCGAACGCCGGGGATACGCTCTCCACTGTCGAAACTGCGATTGACGCTAAGCGCACGTGCTGCATTGATGCGTCCATAGAATTGCCAGCGCTGAGAGCCACTTATGCCAGTGATCTGATCGCATGTGTAGCGGAGTTGTGCTGCGACTTGTTCAGCAGTCCAGTTAGGGTGAAGTGATCGTACCAGTGCAGCAACACCGCTCACCAGCGGTGCTGAAAACGAGGTCCCCTCCACAGCAGTGTAGGCATTGTTGCTACGCGTGGTTCGGATGCTTACCCCGGGAGCGTATGCTGCGACGGGTGCACCGGTATTAGAAAACGATGCTACTTGGTCGGACGTTGATGCTGTGGCACCAACAGCAAACACGCCCGCGTAACAAGCCGGATACAGTGGTTGTTGCTCTAAGTCAACGCTTTCATTACCTGCCGATGCGATCACGAGCGCACCAAGTGTATGAGCTTGGTCAATGATTTGCTGCTCCAGTGGTGATGCGCCTGGACCACCCCACGAGCAGTTGATCACGGCTGCACCCAGACGAGCGGCGTAAAGAATCGCCTCGTAGCCACGCAAGACTGAACCTGCCAGCGATGGATCATCAGAGCCGCACTTGATCGGGAGAAATCGGCAACGGAACCCTGCTGGCGAGGCGATGCCGCGACTGTTATCGGTGACGGCGATTGCTGCTCCTGCCGAATATGTGCCATGTTGCATTTCTTCAGTCATTGTTGTGCGCACTTTTGGATCGTTGTCTTCGCGCACAGTACCTGCCAGGTATTCGTTCCGCGTGACGTTGCCGACAAAATCCCAACCGCGCCAGTCGTCAATTTTGCCATTGCCGTCATCATCAATGCCATTGGTGCGCTTGTCGCGTCCTTGTGGATCGGTACCGGTTTCGCCGGGATTGGTCCATAGATTGGCTGATAGGTCTTCGTGCTCGTAGTCTGTCCCCGAATCAATGATTGCAATGACGACATCCGGTGAACCGAGCGTGACATCCCATGCCGAAGGCATTTGAATCCGTGCCAGCGCAGATTGTTGCGGAAAGAGTGGGTCGTTCGGTTGGCGGAATGTGCGGCGAATGTAGAGCGGGCAGGCATACTCGATGTCGGGAAGCTCCATCAGAGCAGCTGCAACGTCGAACGGGTCGAAGCCGGCGTCGAAGTGAGCGATGAAGATTCGATTCAGATCAAGCGCTTGCTGCTGTAATGCGGAATGGGTCTGTTTATCCAGCAAGGGCACCATCTGGCGTGTGCCGAAAAGTTGTAGCCGCTGGCGTACTGCCTCCGAGGGATAAGTCGTTCGCAGTTTGATCGCGATGCGGCCTGGTTCACATACATCACGCTCTGTGCGAGGAATTTCGAGTCGTACAGGAGGACGCTGGTACGTTCCTGTTTTGACTGCAGGCAGTTCGACCGGAATACGTCCGGTGATGCGGTAGTCCCACTGTGACAGTGGTGTTGGTAGTACTGTGCCAACGCTGAGAAACAGCAAGACGATCAGGTGGCGCCAAATCATGGAAGGATTCATTCTCGAATATGCAACGGTGCGTAGCGTGCCAGCAGTAACTTAGTTCCGATAGTGACGAAGTGCACGGTCAGCTTTGCATCGTGTCCACGCCCTTCGACTCGTTCAATGATCCCTTCACCGAAGGTCGGATGCTCGACGCGCATGCCGGGTCGGTACCGTGTTGTCGTTCCGTTTCCTGGTTGTTTGCTGTTACGGAGTGTCCCTGTCGTCAGTGTAACAGCGGGTACTGCTGCCAGGTCTTCGGGGCGATCGGCATCGAGCAGTTCCGGCGGAAGTTCTTTCAGAAAGCTCGAGGGTTTGGTCGGCTCTGGAATACCGAATGGCGCGCGGTGACGGGGATAGGTCAGCATGACGCGGTGTTGCGCGCGTGTCAGCCCGACATAAAATAGACGCCGCTCTTCTTGCCGGTCGTGCTCGGTTGTTGATGAGCGAATCAGTGGTAGCAGGCCCTCGACAAGTCCAGCGATGATGACAACGGGAAATTCCAATCCTTTTGCTGCGTGGAGTGTCATCAATTGGACGGCATCACCGGTTGTTGCTTCGTCGGCGCTGGTTAGCAAAGCGACACGCTGGAGATAGTCAGCCAGTGTTGGGCGCTCGCCGATGTGTTCGAGTGCCGCTGCGTACTCGGAGATATCGGCAATCAATCGGGCGATGTTTTCGTAGCGTTCAAGTGCTTCGTCACCAGATTGTGAACGGTAGTAGCTGAGCAATCCAGTCTGTTCGAAAAATGTGTGAATTGTCTCGCCCAGTGGCATGCTCTCCAGACGCTGTGCCGTTGATGTGATGAGCATTGCCAGTGCCGCCAAGATTTGCTGCTTTTGGCGGGCAATTGAACCAAGTTGGTCCGCACACATCGCTGCTTCGAGCAGCGACCGCTGGTGACGCTCTGCCCACTGGTGGAGATGCGTCAGTGTTGCCTGACCGATGCCGCGGGGTGGCTCGTTGACGATGCGTAGAAATGCTTCGTTGTCTTGGGCGTTGAGGAGTAGCCGCAGGTATGCCAGCGCATCCTTGATTTCTTTACGCTTGTAGAACGAGATGCCGCCGATAATGCGATAGGGAATACCTGCACGCCGAAATTCATCTTCCAGAAGTTGAGAATGTGCATTGATGCGATAGAGAACCGCAACGTCAGCCCATCGAGCGATGGTGTTCTGCTGGCGCAACTGGGTAATGATATTGACAATGCCTGCGGCTTCCTCGGCTTCGTCCCAATAGGACGAGATAGCGATAGGCTCTCCGCCGCTTACAGCTGTCCACAACCTCTTGGAAATTTGTTGGCGATTATGCGCGATGACCGCGTTGGCAGCATCGAGGATCACTTGCGTGGAGCGGTAATTCTGCTCCAGTCGAATCAGGATGTGATTGGGGAAATCGCGTTGGAACTCAAAGATGTTCTCGATGCGGGCACCGCGCCAGCTATAAATGCTCTGTGCGTCGTCGCCGACGGCGAAGATATTAGCATGGCCTGCGCCTAACAACTGGAGCACGCGATACTGAGCGCGATTAGTGTCTTGGTACTCGTCCACGTGCAAATAGGAAAACAGGTTCTGGTAGAGCTGCAGCACATCATCGGAGCTTTGCAGCAGGTCAATCATGTTCAGTAGCAGATCGTCGAAATCCATTGCATTGGCACTGCGAAGTGCGCGCTGGTATGCGTGGTAGAGCGTTGCAATGCGGCGTTCGCGCGGGTTAGTTGCCAGTTGGGCAAAATCCTCTGGGTAGCGTATGTCATTTTTGGCGCGCGAGATAACGTTGCGCACCAATTGCGGCGATAGCTCGCTCGGCGGAATGTTATGCTCTTTGAGCAGGCGACGGATTAGCGAGAGAGAGTCATCGTCGTCATAGATGGTAAACGACGGTGTAAAACCAAGTATTTCGGCGTTGCGACGCAGCAGACGAGCAAAAATCGAGTGGAACGTACCTGCCCACACACGTCGTGCAGCCCATGAATCGCATAAGTGTGCCAAGCGCTCCCGAAGCTCGTCAGCTGCTTTGTTGGTGAATGTCATTGCCAGGATGCGGTCGGGTGGAATACCGTTGGCGATAAGGTATGCCACACGCGTGGTCAGAACGCGTGTTTTGCCGCTACCGGCACCAGCGATGACCAGCACTGGCCCTTCGGTGGTTATGACCGCTTGGTGTTGCTGGTCGTTGAGTCCGGCGAGCATTCGCTCTATATCGTACACGGAGGCGATCGTCATGGGGTCGGTGAGACGAACGCTGCAAAGATACCATCGCTATCGGTGGTGCTAAATTTGAGATAGTTCAGCGATGGCAGCGCTGACATCGTTTGTCGCATTGGTTCTTCCGCTTGCCATCATGCGGTGCTTGATCAATACGTTTAGAGTGCATGTGTTCCTGCCCAGCAGTCTGCTGCGATGGGCAGTTGTGTTCGGTGTGTGGGGTGCTGTTACAGTGGGAGCACAGCAATTGATTGTCGCTGATGTGGACGCCTCGCTGTTTCCCCAACTGAGCATGAAGCTCTACAGCTTTGACGAGCGCAGTACCCCAGTGCCGCTCGATCCTATGCAGGACCGCGCTGTCGTCGAATACATGGGTGTGGTACGCCAAACGCTGGCATCAGTAAGTTGTCCCAGTAATTGGCAACCAGTTCCAGTTTCTGCGGTCTTTGCATTAGACTGGGCAAGCCCCACTATCCGCAGTGCAGCAGCAGCGATCGTGCGTCAGTGGCAAAGTGCGGTCGTCAGAGGGAGCACACTCGGTGCGGTAGTGTTCGGCGATCGAGCATATCTACTTGCCGATTTGAGTGACGATTCGAGCGCCATCGAAAGTAGTCTCGAACTGTTCCCAGCACTTGGCAGCGCACAACCAGCAATGGGGTTGCTCGATTCACTTCTCGGTGCTGTAGCGGTCGTCTCGCGCGGTGATCGCAGCCGGTGTATCGTTGTCGTTACCGAGCATCTGTTCCCGGCGACACCGCCACCGCAACTGGTGCCACTGGTGCGTCAGTCTGGTGCCCGTCTCATCGTGATCGGGCTCGAGCACGTCGTGCCATCGTGGCTGCGACGGCTCTGTGCCGAAAGTGGTGGCATTGCATTCGATACTGTCAGCATTCGACGACTGCCAATTGTTATTGGCCAAGCAGCGGCAATCGCCGGTGGCTATCAACCATGTACGGTATCGTGGCAGAGCGTGCATGATTGCGTCGGACATCGCCGGGCGCAATTGCTTGCCCCGACAGTGAATACGCAGGTGGAATTTTCCTACCAGTTGGGGGCATCGCAACTGCCAGCCCTGGAGGTTCTGCCGCGGTACCGCAACGTCGGACTTGTTCCGCCAGGTACAACACCACCGCAAGAAGTTATTCTTACAGCGCGGAATGCAGACTTGACGTTGCTGGCAATCACTGCCGAACCAAACGTCGAGATTGTTGAAGGTGCACTGTCGGGTCCGTTGCTGTTGCGCGCGGATCAGTCGTATCGTCTGCGAGTCCGGCTAGTGGTCAATAGTCAGCAGCGAACGGTCGGGGCGATCCGCTTTGTTACAACTGCGTGTAGTGTCGGCGATGCTGCGATTATTGCTGCAAACGTACCGAACGTGGCGCAAGAGAATGCTCAATTCATCACGCCTACCACAGGTACTGGTGTGTATGCAGGCACGACCCTCGAAGTTACCTGGAGTGGAACGCTGCCGAGCGATTCGGTCAAACTACTCGTCCAGCAGTACGGGGATACGCAGTGGGTGCCGATAGCACAATCGCTGACAGAGACGAAATTCCCCTGGCGCGTGCCGCTGGAGGGGCGCTATCGCTTTCGTCTGGAAAACAACACTGGCTCGTTGCGTGCGGAATCCGAGACAGTTACTGTTGTCGAGCCACCATTCGGTGTCGTGCCCGTCGTCGTTCGCACTGCGCGTGTAGGGACATCTGTTGAGTTCCAACCGCCGCATCTGATTTGTTCGGATACGGTAGTTGCAGTGCCGATCGATTCGATTCGATTTGTTGTCGGCCGAGCCTTTTCGTTTGCGCAGCGGCTTGCCGACACGTTGGCACCGCAGAGATGTTTAACGGGATTGTTGCGATTCACCCCCGCTACCGCTGGAATGCACTATGATACGCTCGAGGTGTACACGCCGGTGGGGATGCGCCGGCTACCGATTGCCGGCTATGCTGTGCTTCCATCGCTGTCGCTGCCGACAACGATCCGATTGGATGCCATTCCGCTGGGTGCGCAAATCGATACGCTCGTGCAATGGCTTGTGTGCAGCAATTACTCGCAACAAGTACGTTTGCGAGTGGGCGGACCTGATACGACGCAAATCCAGCTGCGAACGATTCGGGAGTTTTCGCTGACCGATCAGACACCGTGTTTGGCGTATCCTTTCCGATTCCGCGCGGATCGATTGGGGCGCACCTGCCTGCGTCTGCTGATAGAGTGCGACGATGCGCAACCGTACGAGACCGTGCTTATTGGTGATGTTGTGTGTCGCTTGCCGTATGATGGCGCTACTCTGGCAGTTCCGTATGGGGTGGCTACCCAGTCGGGGCGGGTTGTGGCTGTGCCGGTCTGGCTTCCACGAGTACCGCAGACATTCCGCATGATGCAGCGTCCGTACCGCTTTACGGTGCGGTGCAATGCGTCGGTGCTGCTGCCAGAGCCACCACTCGATCGGGGATCTATTACCGAGGGCGAGCGGCGGTTTGTTGTCACCGGACGCGGGTTCCTCCGTGGAGATACGCTTGCTCTGTTGCGTTTTAGCACGTACTGGGGTGATGCGCCGATCACTCACGTAACGATCGAGGACTTCCAATGGCTCGACCAATGTCCCGATGGATTCTCACCGGTGACAGTACCGGTTCTTTTTACCGATTACTGCACTGCTGGCGGCACGACGCGGTTGTTCATTGCTGGTTCTGTGCCGATTATTGAGCGGGTTGAACCCCAGCCGAGCGATGGAACGATGCGCGTGGTGTTGACCACAGAGCATGCTGCTCCCGTCGAGTTGGCGTGCTACGATGTGCTCGGTCAATGTCGATGGCGAACGTCGCTCAGTACCGTCAAGGGCACGATCGAATGCGAAATTCACCTCGACGTGCCGAGTGGACCATACGTGCTCGTAGCGAGCTCGCCAGATGGAGTCAGTCGCACGCCGATTCTGATGTCGCGATGATGCGTGTGGTTGCAATGGCGTTCGGTGTGGTGGTATTCTCGGTCGCTGCTATCGGTGCCGACGAAAACACTGCCGGTAGTTCGATCCGTGTTGGTACCAGTGCCATGGGAGGAGTGACACTGCATGTGGTAGACTTTACATCATTGCCCGATCTGGCTACATGTTGTCCCCGTTTTCGCGATGGCAGCGGTTTGGGTGCGGCAGCAGTAGTCTGGGGCGAATATCCATTTGCTGGATCGGTTGTGGCAGGTCTGCGTGCGGGGCTGAGTTGGTTTGGTGGTACCTTGCGCTCATTAGAGCGAAAGCCGATTCTCGTTGACGATACGCCGAGGGAGGCAGTCATTCAGCACTCACTCGGTTCAACGTTTCGTGCGATGCGATGGGACGGCTATCTTGGGGTTCGCACCTCCGATGTTCTCGATGTTTTTGTCGGAGTAGGGACGGAGTTGATCCAACGTGCAGAGGTGAACGTGCAGGAAGAATTAGTGCAACCCGAACGGGGAACATTTGAAAATGGACAGAGGGTCCGAAATCAGCAGCGAGCATGGCTGTCGAGCAGCACGCGCGCAATGCTATCGGGGATTGCGGGTATGCGGTTTTCGATTCCACTCGATGCCGTGCGGCGCTGGCTGCTTGTGCCGGAGCTAAACTTTCGCTACGGACTCGATCCAGTCGTGCAATCCAACCAGTGGTATATCTACAGCGTCTCGGTCGGTGTAGGGGTCGCATTCGAACCGATACCGTACCGACACCAGCTCCAGCAACCAACTGTACCGGAGCAGGAATCACAGCAACTGTTACCGCTGGATGCCTCGATCGTCGCGTATGGAGTCGGTGCTGATGGCGAGCAAATACCCTTGCGTCTGGTGCCGATCGAACGTCGTCGTTGGGTGCCGCTCTACCCAACAATCTACACCGACGGTGTTCGGATCGCGGAACGGTACGTGCTACCGCTATCGTCCGACGATCGTTCGTGGAAGACGACGTTGTCATCGCTGCTGGGGGGGTACTATGCGATACTCCCCATCGTTGCTGAGCGACTGCGGACGAGCGACGCTATACTTGAGATCAACGGCTACGATGCACAATCGGTGGCAATTGCGCGGCAACGTGCCGAATATGTGGCACGGTACTTCCAGGCGATTTTTGGGGTGCCACCCAACCGGCTCCGTATCCGTGGGCAAGTTGACGAGCGCGACACGGTTGGTCGTGTTGTCCTCGATGGCCCAGCCATGCTTTTTGCTCCCATCGAGTATCGAGATACGGTTCGGCAGATCCTACCCGCGATGCTCCGGTTGCGCCCGGCAACGAATGGTGTGCAATTGCTTCGCCGATGGTCACTCCGGCTTCGACAAGGGGAATTGGTACTTGCTGTTCGTGAAGGTGAGGGAGGGCTACCGTTACGCATAGACATTCCGCTCAAAAGCGAGCTTCTGCGTGGCGGGTTGCCGCTGCACGCGGAAGTGAGCGTCGAAGGCATCGACGGTGATCGCGCATCGGCACAGGTAGCGATTACTCTGGACACGGTTCCTTTAGAGCAGCAGATCAGTTCGATAGTCGAGTACTTTTTCTTTGCCAATACGCGGCTGACAGCAGCAACCCTCGAGCAGCTTGTGGCACCGTTCCGCGAGCACATAGAAGATATCACAATAGTGGTATATGGTCATTCGCTGGAATCTGACGACGCTGTCGAACATTACCGTCGTACACTTAGTGAGGCGGGATTGCCTACACCTCGCCTGGTACAGGAAGAACCACTCTATCGCCCAATTACGCCGGAGCGGATTCTCTACGGACACCTTCTTTCTGTGCGTATGCACCTGTCGTCACGCTAAGATCAATACGGGGAACAATGTTGACAAAAGATGTGTTGCTTGCCAGACACTAACAGCAACTCAGCTTAGAAATGCTGACATTCCGTGTACATAAAAAACATAAAAATTTTTCTTTGATTTTACAAAAATGTTTTGTATGTTAGCAATGCCCTGTAAAACGGCGACTGTTGTTGCAACAGCAGTTACGCTGGTGTTGCCTATCAAAAGGCTACTGGCGCAGGGCTGTACAGACGATAGAAACGGAGTGTTATAGCCATCATTTCTCTTTCTCATGTTCCACACTGTTTTTGGAGGACCTATGAAACGCTTTGCCTCAGTGGTCGCCACTGTTTTAGCGCTGTGCAGTATCGTTTCCCCGACTGCTAATGCGCAAATCGAGGTAGTTATCGGGACAGGGAACACCTACGCCTATTACTACCCGTTCATGCCGTATTACCCAAGTAACCGCTTTCAGTACATTCTGCTGGCTTCAGAAATTCAGCAGGCAGGTGGCTTTGGCGGCATGATTATGAAAATGGCGCTACAGAATTACACATGGTACAATGGAACAACAGCGCAAGTAGCAGAAAACTTTACTATTCGGATGCAGAATACGACGCTGACCAACCTTTCTGCTGGATGGGTCAATAGTGGCTGGACGACGGTTTATGGACC
>JAOAEV010000004.1 GCA_026416585.1 Chlorobiota bacterium
ACTCGACGGTCCCTGCTGCAACTGCCGCACATCCGCCTCAAATGTAAAGTTCGGCGCTATGTACCGCACCACCGGCAAATCTCCAGCATACGACGCCGACGACTGCGGCCAGTTCTCGAGCAAACAGTTCCGAATCGTGACATTCGACGCACCCGTCCCCAAGTAAAATACCGCTCGATGCGGCAACTGCTGCGGCGTCGCATTCCCAACGTCCAACAACAACCGCAACGACTTCTGATCACCTCCGTCAAATCGGATGTACGGCGTCGGATTCGCATAAAACTGGGAGTTCTTGAAAGAATTTTGAATTGCGTTCGGATTCGATGGATTGGTATTCTGCGCGATGTACACTCCAATGCCCGCTTGAGACTGTAATCGAATGACCACTGACCCTCGGGTCAAACTTCGCATCAGCGATGGCTTGAACGTGATCGTGTTCGTCGCACTAACACCAAGAATCTTCGCGCTGAGGTCCAGTGCTGGCTGCGGCGGTCCACTCAAGCTCCCAACCGTATAGCTCGCATCGGTCAGCTCGAACGTCACCGGTCCAGAAACACCACGCGAATAAAGGGCATTCACCGCTTCCTCAATGGTGGTAAAGTTCCTCGGGTTCCCAGCGTTGGCAGTGCCGATGGTGAATGTCCCCGAAAGACCATCCCCAACGGTGAAAGTCTCACACTTGGTGTCATTGGAATTGACTGGATCTCCTGGCGCAGAAATGGTCACACACACGCGGTGCAGTCCTGTTTGCTGTGGAGTCCACGGAGCATACACCATGTCTGTCGTATTCGGTGGCGTTGCAGAAATATCAGACACAATTGCCGTGGTTTGGAACACCAAATCCCAACTACTGCCGTTCCAGCGCTCAATCGTTAGTGTGGTTGGCACATCGGATTGGTCAGCCGCACCGTTGTTACGGAAGCGAGCCGCTACATTATACGGACGGTTGACATATACATCATTGCTCGACGATGTCGGCTTGAGAATTGCCAATGCTTCGACTTCCGTGTCGTATTGCACCTCAAAGGTCCATTCGCTAACCCCAGGAGGCAACACCGACGCGATCATGTTATTGGCGGTATTTTGGTCATTCCCGTTGAGAAGCTCCACCCATGTTTCAAACGTAAACGTCCCTGCGACCAGTGAGTTGAAGTATGGGAAGTTCGCCGTGTACGTTTGCCCCGTTGCTAACCCTGGCGTCTGATTATAGACAACCGTATCAGGACCCTTGACCACAACACCGTTTTGCTTGATTTGGGCAATCACGCGGAAGTTCGTCGCAGGATTGAGCCCGACGTTCTGCACCCGCACAGCTATTGGAACATTCACCCCACGTAAATACTTGAAGGGTGGACGCCGTGGAGCAACAATGTCTGCCAGCGCAATATCGTTGCTGTAGGCAATAATGAACTGCTTGTTCCACTGCTGCGTGTAGTTGATAGATGGCAAACGGTACTCTGCTTCGACGCGATACGAACCACCGACCGCCAGCGTCGTCCGAAGCGTACCATTACCAATCTGCCCACTTCCTCCTCCGAGCGGTCCGGTCGAGAAGTTAAACGTTCGTGTTACCAGTCCCGATACACCCGATACCGTAATCACTGTATCGTTGACATTAGCGGAGTTGAGAGCACGATAGACGACATTTGTTGAAGGTAATGGACCAACGATCTTGTATTTCAGTTGAACCGTCTGCCCACTCGGCACACGGAATGTTAGTGAGGGCTTTGGATATTGGCTGCTTGATCCGTCATAATCACCGTCTGTTCGTAGAATGCGACGCGGATCGACATCATCTGGGAATGATTGCTCGATACCACTCAGAACCGAAAAGCGCATAACAGGACGAATTGTATAATATCCATAGCCACTTGCCTGAGTGCAGGTATTACAGTTACCGTCGGTGTAATAGTACAGGGTTGTGTTGTAGCTTACAGTCGTCATAAACACGTCACAGTTGAGTGTATAGCCACAACACGTACCGCATGAACCACTCGGTATCTGCGAGCAAACCTCAACAAGCAAGTTTGATGTGCCGTCCCAAAGGAACGGTGTATGGAACTGATGTTTGTTCCACCCCGTTGTGGGGATACCAATATCCTGCGGTCCGAATACCGTCGTCGTACCGGTAGTATATGTCGTTGAGGTAAAGCTACTGAAGTTGACATTTGCCATTCTGATTGTAAACGCCGGAATCGCATCGCCCCGCACTGTACAAACATTGAACGAGAGAGCCACAATCTGGCCCGGTGGCATACCGGCAGCGGCCAACTCCGATGCGGGTATAATGTATTGCGTTCGCCATCCGCTATACCAGCGAGAGTATGGTGTAACCCCTGTGTAACCTGTTCCCCCCGTGTTAATGCAGGTTCCTGTACCCCCAACATCAATATCCAGCTGGGCATGTGTGGAAATAGGAATCATCATCACCAGCATTACAAAGAGCGCTGATGAAATCGTCCACAAGCGTTTCATCGGAAAAACCCATCCAAAAGTGGAACAAACAACAACCATCGTTTCAAGAGTTATCGACAACAATAATGCACCGCTCTCTACCGTTGTTTCAGATTCAAGCGGTACACCTTTCGCATCATCTATGGACAAACTTACGATATTTACAAAATATTATGCAAGGTATAGTCAAAAAAATTACTTCGCTCCAACAAGAGGTCGCCGCTATTGCTACCAGGGTTAGCCGTGATCCGGCAACGATCACAATCGTTGCTGTTGGGAAAGGGCAACCGCTCGAGCATGTTGCTGTCGCCGTTACAGCAGGCATTCCCGACATTGGAGAAAACTACGTCCAAGAGCTTCGGACCAAGTATCAGGCACTTAGAGAGCTACCAATCCGCTGGCATTTTATCGGGAGATTGCAAACGAACAAGGTAAAGTATCTTGTACCAATCGTCCACTTGTTTCACTCCCTCGATCGAGAGAGTCTCGTGCACGAACTTGATCGGCAGGGTGGGCGTTATGGACGCATGCTCGATGTCTTGCTGCAAGTCAACACCTCCGGTGAACCAACAAAAGCCGGTGTCCTGCCACATAACGCTCACCAGCTACTCAGCGCGGTTCTCACTACCAAATATCTACGCCCACGCGGTCTGATGACACTTGCCGGCTTAGAACATTCGGCAGACCAAGTCCGGGAAGAATTTCGTCTGCTCCGCACCCTCCGTGACGAATTAGCGCGCGATTTTGGTTTGGAAAACTTCACCGAACTTTCGATGGGTATGTCAAGTGATTACACGATCGCCATCGAGGAAGGTGCCACGATCGTGCGAATCGGCACCCGCATTTTCGGTGAGCGACCGACCAATCAACCGACGTCCTCTCAGTAGCATAGCTTGCTGCGTGTAGAGCTATTTTTATAGCACTGTACACTTATGGACCTGTAGCTATGACGCTGATATGCTTGTGGTTGGCTATCGCCTGGATGGGAACGGCTATCGCTGCCCAAGACCTCTCGCTTCGCACCGTTACTACCGGTCTGGATACACCGTGGGAAATTCTCTGGGGACCTGACGGCTGGCTGTGGGTGACCGAGCGTCCCGGACGTCTTAGTCGCATTCACCCTGAAACGGGAGAACAACAGACAATCGCAACACTGAGCGATGTTTACGAACAAGGTGAAAGTGGGTTGCTCGGCATGGTGCTTCATCCCAACTTTGCCGATTCACCGTACGTGTTCGTTGCCTATACCTACCGCGATGGCACAACGATTCTCGAACGCATTGTACGCTTTACCTACCAGGGAGCACAACTGAGTGATATGCGCATTCTATTGGACCGCATCCCTGGTGCCACGATTCACGACGGCTGCCGTTTGCTCATCCTGCCAGACCGAACGTTACTGATCACAACCGGCGATGCGAACGTCGCATCGCGTGCACAGGACCTGCAAAGCCTCAACGGCAAGGTCTTGCGCATTAATCTTGATGGCACTATTCCGGCAGATAATCCATTCCCACCCAGCCCCATTTGGTCGCTCGGACATCGCAATGCCCAAGGGATTACATTCTACGACGACATCGTGTACAGCTCCGAGCACGGACCGAACAACGACGACGAGATCAACATCATCGAACGCGGTCGCAATTACGGCTGGCCCACCGTGATGGGCTACTGCGACTCGCCAGACGAACAATCATTCTGCCAGACAAACAGCGTTGTTGAGCCAATTGCCGCGTGGACACCAACCATCGCACCGTGCGGCTTGGCATACTATGCGCACAGCCGCATTCAAGAGTGGCAGAACTCTCTCCTGCTTGTGGCACTGAAAGCAGCTCGTCTGGTTGTGCTCCGACTCGATTCAACACGACGCCGCGTACTTTCAGAAAAGCACTACGTAGCCAATCAACTCGGCAGACTTCGCGCCGTGTGTGTTTCCCCTGATGGACGCGTGTTTGTGGGCACCAGCAATCGCGACGGACGCGGTACACCCCGCAGTGGCGACGACCGCATTGTCGAGTTGACCGCTGCAACATCATCAGTACCCGCTGGTGGCTCACTCACATGGTATTTTGACCAAGAGCCGCTCGACCCTTTATCGCGCATGTATGTGCACCTGCCTGCACCATCCTCGGTCGTATTGACACTGTTCGATCTGCTTGGAAGAAGGCAAACAGCGTGGAATTTCGGTTTCTGCACCGAGGGTCCACAATGGTTCAATCTCGACACGACGTTAGTGCCTTCGGGCGCGTACATAGCCACACTCGGTCTTGGTGCACAGCATTACAGCCGACTACTGCTTGTCGGCAAATAATACGTTCGCAATCTTGCTGCGCTCAATAGGCGCTCTTCCAATTCAGTCAGACCGCTGCTGCAAGAGCTGGCGGATGGGTTCGATATGCCGAATCATGATAGCGATGCACATCGCAACGACAGCTATTTTGAACTCGACGACCTGAAATGGCTCAACAAGTGCCGCTGCGCGGAGCAATGCACCTGGTGTATTGACAATCAGAATTGCTATACCCAGCGTGCCAACAGCATTCCCAACATGGACGTGCCGGCGGATTACAAAGTATCCTGTTAGGTACATCAATAGCCAAAGTACCAACGGCAGAGGATTGATCACCAGCGCCACACCTGCAGCGGGAGCTAACCCACGGCCGCCGCGACCGCCGAGAAAAATGCTCCAATTATGACCGATGACGGCACTCGTGCCCGCTGCTGCAATACCGAGAAACTCACCACTGACCAGCCGAGCCATTGCAACTGCACCTGCTCCTTTTGCAGCGTCAGCAAGTGCGACGAGCACACCGATCCAAGCTTTACCGGTTACGTCATAGCTATTGCGCGCACCAATGTTTTGGCTTCCCTCGTGGCGCAGATCTTTGCCTACTGTCCAGCGAACGACGAGCCATGCCGTCGGTATCGAACCGATCAGGTAACCAAGTGCTGCTGCTGCTATTGCCCCGACATCGAGATGCATGCCTATTCCAGAGATTATTCCCACTCAATCGTTGCCGGTGGTTTCGACGTCACATCGTAGCACACGCGGTTGATACCACGCACTTCGTTGGTAATCCGGCTGGCAATCCGACCGAGCACCTGGTGCGGAAGTGGATACCAATCGGCAGTCATTCCGTCGGTGCTCGTCACAGCTCGAAGAACACAGACGTGTTCGTAGGTACGGCTGTCGCCCATGACGCCCACGGTATGCACCGGCACCAGCACCGCAAATGCTTGCCAGATGGACGTGTACAGTCCCGCACTGTGAAGTTCCTCAATGAAAATCTCGTCAGCATGGCGAAGAATTGTTAACCGTTCAGGCGTGACGTCTCCAACGATGCGGATTGCCAAGCCCGGTCCAGGAAACGGATGTCGCTCGATAAACCACTCCGGAACACCGAGCGCGCGTCCGACAGCACGCACTTCGTCCTTGAAGAGCTCCCGGAATGGCTCGACCAGTTCCAGCTGCATCACGTCCGGTAAGCCGCCGACATTGTGGTGTGATTTGATCGTCGCCGAAGGACCCTTGACGCTTTGCGATTCAATGACGTCCGGATACAGCGTGCCCTGCACCAAAAATGCGACATCAGCGAAGTGCTCGGCATGGTGCTCAAAAACTTCGATGAACGTATGCCCGATGATTTTGCGCTTTTGTTCAGGATCGGTCACTCCACGCAACCGTTCCAAAAACAACGCACTAGCATTGACAACCGTCAGGGGAATGTCGAAGTGTTGCCGAAACAGGCGCTCGATTGTTTCACTTTCGCCGGCACGCATCAAGCCAGTGTCAACATGAATGCAGTGAAGCTGCTCGCCAATGGCACGATGAACCAGCACAGCAGCAACAGTTGAATCTACTCCTCCGCTCAACGCGCAGACAACCCCGCGCAAGCCAACCTGACGCTGTATGTCTTCGATCGTGGTCGCAATGAACTGTGCTGGCGTCCACTGTGCCGAACAGCTGCAGATACGGCGAACGAAATTCTCAAGCATACGTACGCCGTACTCAGTGTGATGCACCTCGGGATGAAATTGCACACCGCGTATCGGCAACTGCCGATGGCGCACAGCCGCAAACGGTGCGCTTTCGGTATGTGCGATGGCGTGGTACTCGACTGGCAGGTCAGCAACAGCATCGCCATGGCTCATCCAAACAGCCGTCGGTGAGGGCACACCTGCAAAGAGGAGGTCGTCACCGTCGATCCAGAGATCAGCCCTGCCGTACTCGCGGCGGTTGGCAGGAACGACGCGCCCACCGCTTTGATGCGCGATAAGCTGCAATCCATAACAAATACCGAGAACAGGAATGCCATACGTGTCGGCAAGTTCCTCAATACGAAACGATAGCAGTGGCGCATCAGAATCATACACACTCGACGGCCCGCCTGAGAGCACCACGCCGCGCGGCGAGGCATCCAGTAAGGCATCGAGCGATATGCTGTACGGAACGATCTCTGCATATACACCACACTCACGAATGCGACGGGCGATGAGTTGGGTGACTTGTGAACCAAAATCGAGAATCAGGACGTGTTCAGTGGCAGTTGACATCAAGGAGCAGGGGTCGGTGTTCACGGTGCAAAGTTACTGTGCAGGAATCAGCACTGTGTAATTTGTTACATGTTCTTTTGGTACCGCAGGCATATCGAATGCAGATGAAACTTGAACTGTGGCAAGTGATCAACTTCGCACTGGCGATTGCAGTGGGCATGCTGATCGGCACCGAGCGAGAAGTGTCCAAACGTGTTCGACACATCGCGATCGGAGGTATCCGCACATTCCCCCTCAGTAGTATCATTGGCTACCTTGTCGGCACACTGAGCCGGGACTACGGTGGCATGATTGCCGCTGCCGGTATCATCGGAATTGCTGCAGTTACCGTCATTGCAGGCATACGAGGTCGTGCACACGGTATCACTAGCGAGCTGGCTTTAGTACTGACTGCGGTCGTCGGCGTTGCGCTGGGCAGTGGTTATACCGTACCAGCACTGCTGGCAGCCGTCAGTGGAACCGTGCTGCTCTCGCAGAAGACACAGCTGCACCAATGGGTCGCCACGCTCACCCCCGACGACATCCGCGCGTTTATCACATTTGCCATCGTCGCTGCAGTAGTGCTTCCGCTTCTGCCGGATATGCCTCTCGGTCCCGAGGGAGTACTCAACCCACGCAGAGTGTGGACGGTAGTGGTGTTGGTCACCGGTATCAATATTGCCGGATACATTGCTACCAAATACGTACAGATGCGCCACAGCATTGTGCTTGGCGCTGTAATGGGGAGCTTGGTTTCTTCGACTGCTGTTACCTGGGCATTTGCCTCGCACAGCCGTGATAATCCCCAGTATGCACCAATGTATGGTATCGGCATTGTACTTGGATCAGGCGTCATGCTTGCGCGTGTTGGGTTCTACGCTGGCATCGTCTCGCCGGCACTCCTTGTGGCATTGCTTCCTTTGCTACTAACGTCGGCAGTTGTCGGGTTGGGGGCACTGTGGCTGTTGGTCCGCACACTGCCAAGCATCTATGCGGCTGCTGATAACATTGTGCCAGCACCACCACGCAACCCTGCACGCTTGCAATCGGCGCTAACATTCGGAGCAATCTATGCCCTCATCGCAGGCGCTGCAGCACTGCTCCAACAACTGGTCGGCGGTGCAGGCGTTGTTGCTCTCGGTGCTGTCAGCGGCTTGACCGACGTAGATGCAATTACCTTAGCGATGGCACATCGTACCGCCGATAGCTCGATCACCGATACGGCTGCCAGCGCCACCGTCACAGCCGCTATGCTCGTTAACACCCTGGTCAAAGCAACGATCACCCTGATACGCGCCGAGCCCCAGACTCAGCGTATCGTAGCAATATCGCTCGGCAGCACGGCAGTAGTTCTGGCGGTTGCGCTCATCCGTAGCTTTGTGTTGCTGTAAGTTTCCTCACACCATTTATGCTCCGACTGCTCGGCTGGATCGGACGTGCTGTCTATGGTTTCACTGTTGAATTTGGCGCAATCCTGGCGCTGCTCTGGCGCATCATCGGCTACATTCCCCGTGCCGTTCGCGATCGCCATTTGGTATTCCAACAAATGGCAATCGTTGGTGCTGATTCGCTGCCGCTCGTGATCTTGATCGGCTCATTCACTGGCGCCATTGCTGCACTGCAGGCAACAAACTTATTCGCCAAGTTCAATCTCATTGCCATCGCACGCCCGTATATCGGTGGCTCGATCGCAACAGTGGTCTTCACCGAACTGACGCCAGTGCTGACCGCACTGGTCATTGCTGGTCGCGTCGGCGGTGCAATTGCTGCCCAAATCGGCACGATGGCTGTTTCTGAACAACTCGACGCACTTGAGATGATGGCAATTGATCGTGATCGTTACCTCGGCATGCCGCGTGTCGTTGCTGCATTGACGATGATGCCAGTTTTAGCGGTGTTTTCCAATGTTGTTGCACTGGTAGGGGCGTTTATTCTAACCGCGCTCAAGTTCGATTTCACTGCTGTAATGTTTTTCGACTCGATCGTGCGCTTTTTTCGCACCAGCGAAGTCACTATCGGACTGTTCAAATCATTCGTCTTTGGAGGAACCACTGCGCTGATTGGCTGCCATGTGGGGATGCGCACTGCTGGTGGTGCCGAAGGGGTTGGCAATAGCACCGTTCGGGCTTTCACACTCTCGGCAGCGGCAATTTTGGTGCTCGACGCATTGTTCGGTTACATACTCTGAATTCTCCTTCTGAATTCTCTTAGAGATCGTCGCTTGGTGGGCGAATCTCGCCGTCTTTCATCGGACGATCCCCTGTGCCGAATAGGTACGAAACGGTCAGATATGCAATGCGCGACTCTCGTTTGAATCGCAGGTCTTGATCGAACGCTGCCGTGCGCATGGCAATCGTAAAGACGCGCTCGTCAAGCGGATCACTGAGCCGAAATGCGAGGGATGCTTTGCCGTCCAAAAATTCGTAACGGATAGCCACCTCACCAGCGCGAATTGTGCCGATCGTCCCTTGTGCGATTGGTCCGATACGCCGGAGATTATAGCCGACTTGTGCGCTCCACCCATCGCCAATAGCGAAGGCATTCTGCCAGTTGAGCGTTGCTGTCCAACCAGTGTTCGATAGTCCTGCTTGCACCGAGCCCGCAGCGATCTGCTGGTATGCCAGGCTACCGGTCAGTGTCATGCGCCACCAACTGGTTACCGGTCCTTGCACCAACACTTCAACACCACCGACATCCATCCGATCCCAGTTGGCAAACACCAGTTGCGTTACCGAACGCACAGAATCGAACGTGCGATAGCGGCCAAGCACATTTTGATGCGAGCGCCAGTAGAATGTCGGCGCAATCGTTGCCCATGGTAAGACTGCAGTTGCCCCTAACTCGAGGGCGTCAACCAGCTCCGGCTGTAGCGCGGGCGTACCGGTCCGCAGGTTGTACGGATCATCC